>NZ_WIWK01000249.1:0-1293 GCF_009600165.1 Pseudomonas sp. FSL R10-0399 | reverse complement strand
GTGCTTCGCGCTGGCTCGGCCCTCTGGCTGGCCTCGCGGCTGGCGGCCTGCTGGCCTCCATGTTCATGGGTGGCGGCTTCCAGGGTATGCAGTTCTTCGACATCCTGATCATGGCGGTCATCGCCTTTGTGATCTTCCGCTTCATTGCCGCGCGTCGACGCAAGCAACAAGCTGACATGGCCCCTGCTGGCCATGCGCCGATGCAACGCGAAGTGTTCGAGCAAAAGCCAGCCTTGAATTCGATCTTCGGCGGTTCTGCTGCTCCTGCCGCAGCCCGTCCGGTGATCAACGCACCGGCCTGGTTCAACGAACAGAGCTTCCTGGAAGCTGCGCGTAACCATTTCCAATCCCTGCAACAGCACTGGGATGCCAACGAAATGGACAAAATCGCCGAGTTCGTGACCCCGCAAATGCTTGAGTTCCTCAAGCGCGAGCGTGCTGAGCTGGGTGACGGCTTCCAGTCGACCTACATCGACGATCTGCAAGTTCAACTTGAAGGTGTAGATGATCGCGCCGACAAGACGATCGCCACCCTGACCTTCAGCGGCATCTCGAAAAACTCGCGTTTCGACCAAGGCGAAGCGTTCAGCGAAAGCTGGAACATGGAACGCCCACAAGGCGAGAACCAGCCTTGGCTGGTTGCCGGTATCCGCCAGAACGGCTGATCCCTCAGGCATTACATGCTGTAACCAAAGCCCCGGACTTGTCCGGGGCTTTGCATTTCACGATTGCACTTATAACGAGCTACTGTATAAAGCCCGTCATATAAACCGCGCCATACAGAGCATGAGGATTGAGGTCGTGGAAGAAATTATCGAACAATTACGTGAAGCCAACGAACCGGTACCAGTTCCTCTGGAACTGCCTGACGAGGACCTGCTGGTCGAAATCGAAGAACAATTGTTCATCGATATTCCTTTTGTCTTCCGGGAGTTTTTGCTGACCGTCAGCGACGTTGTCTACGGCAGCCTGGAGCCGGTCACCGTGACCGACCCTCAGTCCCACACCTACTTGCCGGATGTGGCGGCGAACGCCTGGGATGCCGGCGTTGATCGCAGCCTGATCCCCATCTGCCAGGACGGTGACGACTTCTACTGCGTCGAAGAAGACGGCACCGTGGTGCTGTGGTCCGCTGAAGAAGAGCTGGTCACCGAAGAAACCTGGGAGTCGGTTTGGCACTGGGCCCGCGACGTCTGGCTGGAAAGCTGATAAACGCCCTGTAGGAGCCAACTGTCTTTCGCTTTGCCCGACAAACGCACATATCAGGGTGGCAGGCGCTAAGTTTGCCTTCCG
>NZ_WIWK01000248.1:0-1301 GCF_009600165.1 Pseudomonas sp. FSL R10-0399 | reverse complement strand
GGATCGTTGCTGGGCACGAAGTCCAGGTCATCGACCCTGACGTGGAACTCATCGATTTGAGTGGCCGGATAAGGTCCGGACAGCGTGCCGTCCAGTCGACTGATACCGATCTTGTGGGCGCCGCCGGCAGACCAATCCAGTGGTTCCGATGATTCCAGTACCAGCCCGCCAATGACCGGCTGAACGCCAAATAACAGAGCACTCTGACAAAGCCCCGGTGTATCACTGGCAACCGCGCAAAAGCTCAGATAACCCGAGTTGCGTCCGGCCAGCGTGGTCGCCCAGGTGTAAGTATCCGATCGGAACAGTTGGTGCCCCCGGCGGCGCATACCCCACCGATAGGCGCGGTCTCGATCAGTCACCCCGGGCAGTTTTACCTTCTCGACCTTCAGCCCAAGATCACCAGGCCATCGGCACTCAACGGTTTCCCATGCCCAGCTTTTACTCGAGTAAAATTCAACGTCTACAGCGTCATAGTCATTTATCGAAGGAAGCGGACCGCTGATTTTCAATGCGGTGGTCATGTTCTGCGGCGAGTAGGTTTGGGTCTTAGGGCCGTACTCGCGCTCAAATACGGCTCTAGGCTCATCACGAACTGGCCTGATGAGCCCGTTAGCGATGGTCAGCTCAGCCCAGCCACAGGCGAGTGCATTGTTCAGCGCTTCCTTGGCAATACTTGAGGCATCAATCGTCTCGTCGTAGAACTGGCCATCGGCAACACAGGACGCGTGCAACTGGTCAAACTCTTCAAGGTCGATATCGGCGTCGGTGTAGCCCAGCGATTTGAGTACATTCAGCACCCACGGCACGATGTCGCGTGTAGGTGCAGGTGCTTGCCAGGCGCCGCCGCTGCGCAGTGGCAGGATTCGGGTGGCCTCCAGATTCACCTGGCTCTCTGATTGTGCTGAGAGCCGGTCAGCACCACGTATTTTGGCCGAGATAACTGTCATGCCCGGATAGCTGGTTGGGCGAATCTGACGCAGCCCACGCAGGCCATACCACATCATGTCGTCGTTGACCTCGTCAGCGTTCGCGCCGCCGATCTTGGGTAGGCGCTTGAGGCGACACTCAGGGCGCATTGGATATGGCAGCTCATAGCGGAAGGTAAAGCCCTGGGCGTCACGCGAAGCACCACTCACCCATTTCGGCAATACCGTCCAGTCACCGGCCACATCCGCATCCCGATACTCGAACTGATGGCCCGATGAAATAGCGTACATGTCCCCTTTCTTTCCGAGACCAATCAGGCCGTTGGCCGCAAAGACGGAATACTCGATGGCGGCGACCTTCTCCCCGACCGG
>NZ_WIWK01000247.1:0-1303 GCF_009600165.1 Pseudomonas sp. FSL R10-0399 | reverse complement strand
TGGAACCAGTTCTGTGTCAGATAGGCGCAGCCGAGTGTCATTACCGCTGCGTACACGAAAAATGGTCGCCCCAACAGTCTCAGGGTTACCTGAGACTGTTAGCTCTCCCCCTGAACTGACGTAGCTACGCACTGGCGCGGACGATTGCATATTAAAACTGGGAACCTGTACCCCAAAGATGCCAGTCGAAGCTAGCGTGAACTTAGCCGCAACGGGGTCATAGCGGAGCGACGCTTGTGTGGTGGCATCGCCCCCCTTCTTGAACCGTAAAACAGACTGCCCCGATGAGCCTCCGTAAATAGCGATTGTGCCGACGCCATTAGCGCTTTCGCTACGGTCGACCACTAGGCTGCCCCGCGTAACTGTCAAGGTGCTGGTTAGCAGGTTGCCCCCCGTACCCGATAAAATCTTACCTGAACCGCTATCCGTCAGGTTGCAATACTCCGCCCACAGGGAAGTATCCAATGAGTAGAAGCGAGTTCGTCGCGTAATGTTCGGGATGCGCGTGACAGGTCCGTACTTATAGTCGCGGAGGTTATTACCTACGTTAGAACCATCGGGGTTGCTGTAGTTAGCTCGGTTTCCATCAAATTGAACTCCGAAAAACTCGTCTCGATGGGTACGGCCGAGGCGCACACTGAACGGATCAAAGCTGTTATCAAACCGTACGTTGAAATAGCGATGCCCTTGTAGCATCCGCGACGAGTTACCCGCTAGCCCGCTGATTGAGTAGGCACCACCACCTGTATCGATCAGCCAGTTCTTGTCTGGACGAATCGCATCGCGAGCAGTCCGGGTTGGGTGTTCTGAACCGAAGAGCTGGCTATCCTTCATAGTGAAGTCGGAGAAGCCGTAGCTGCCACGGTAGTCCGGTATAGCCGCGCCCAACTGCTCGTCATAGTAGGGGGCCGGGTCAGGGATGGATTGCGGGGTGCGGCTTGACAATACGATTCGAGCAGGGGCGCTTACCGATGCTACGAAAATATCCTTGAAGTTGGTTGCTGTAGAGTCCCTTGCAACGCAGAGCAGCGCATCACCCTGTTGTAGGTACAACCCAGAACGAAACTTTGGGGCGACGGTATCACCGCTATAGATGTCGATAGCAGCGTCAATCAATAAGCTAACACACTCAGCTGTGGTAGCCCCGATGCCCACCTGACCAGCTACGTCTGGATCGCTTACAAAAGTAAACACCCGCTCACCGAGGGTGATAGTGTCATTGATTGCCGGAAGAGTGCTGAAAGTTGCAGTCAAGCTTACCTTGTAGTCCTTACCATAGCTAACTAGCCCGGGTTTTGGGTCG
>NZ_WIWK01000246.1:0-1331 GCF_009600165.1 Pseudomonas sp. FSL R10-0399 | reverse complement strand
CAGGAACCGTACCCCAAACCGACACAGGTGGTTGGGTAGAGAATACCAAGGCGCTTGAGAGAACTCGGGTGAAGGAACTAGGCAAAATGGCACCGTAACTTCGGGAGAAGGTGCGCCGATGAGGGTGAAGCATTTACTGCGTAAGCTCACGTCGGTCGAAGATACCAGGCCGCTGCGACTGTTTATTAAAAACACAGCACTCTGCAAACACGAAAGTGGACGTATAGGGTGTGACGCCTGCCCGGTGCCGGAAGGTTAATTGATGGGGTTAGCTAACGCGAAGCTCTTGATCGAAGCCCCGGTAAACGGCGGCCGTAACTATAACGGTCCTAAGGTAGCGAAATTCCTTGTCGGGTAAGTTCCGACCTGCACGAATGGCGTAACGATGGCGGCGCTGTCTCCACCCGAGACTCAGTGAAATTGAAATCGCTGTGAAGATGCAGTGTATCCGCGGCTAGACGGAAAGACCCCGTGAACCTTTACTATAGCTTTGCACTGGACTTTGAATTTGCTTGTGTAGGATAGGTGGGAGGCTTTGAAGCGTGAACGCCAGTTTGCGTGGAGCCATCCTTGAAATACCACCCTGGCAACTTTGAGGTTCTAACTCAGGTCCGTTATCCGGATCGAGGACAGTGTATGGTGGGTAGTTTGACTGGGGCGGTCTCCTCCTAAAGAGTAACGGAGGAGTACGAAGGTGCGCTCAGACCGGTCGGAAATCGGTCGTAGAGTATAAAGGCAAAAGCGCGCTTGACTGCGAGACAGACACGTCGAGCAGGTACGAAAGTAGGTCTTAGTGATCCGGTGGTTCTGTATGGAAGGGCCATCGCTCAACGGATAAAAGGTACTCCGGGGATAACAGGCTGATACCGCCCAAGAGTTCATATCGACGGCGGTGTTTGGCACCTCGATGTCGGCTCATCACATCCTGGGGCTGAAGCCGGTCCCAAGGGTATGGCTGTTCGCCATTTAAAGTGGTACGCGAGCTGGGTTTAGAACGTCGTGAGACAGTTCGGTCCCTATCTGCCGTGGACGTTTGAGATTTGAGAGGGGCTGCTCCTAGTACGAGAGGACCGGAGTGGACGAACCTCTGGTGTTCCGGTTGTCACGCCAGTGGCATTGCCGGGTAGCTATGTTCGGGAAAGATAACCGCTGAAAGCATCTAAGCGGGAAACTTGCCTCAAGATGAGATCTCACTGGAACCTTGAGTTCCCTAAAGGGCCGTCGAAGACTACGACGTTGATAGGTTGGGTGTGTAAGCGCTGTGAGGCGTTGAGCTAACCAATACTAATTGCCCGTGAGGCTTGACCATATAACACCCAAGCAATTTGAGT
>NZ_WIWK01000245.1:0-1353 GCF_009600165.1 Pseudomonas sp. FSL R10-0399 | reverse complement strand
GGCGGTCTCAAGGAGCAAGTGCAACACCTCATGTAAGGTGTTGCCATGTCTACCCAATACAACCACCTGAGTACCGAGGAGCGCGTCACCATTATGGTGATGCTCTTTCAACGACAGACGCTGCGAGCTATTGCCGCTTTGCTAGGCCGTCACCCCAGCACCATTAGTCGTGAGATCAAACGCAACCCCCAGCAGCCTCACTATGACGCCATCCAAGCTACCAGCAGGGCTCAACAGCTTCGACATGCGCCTCGCCGTCAGCGGCGTTTGTCTCCAGACTCAGAGCTATTTCAAGTGGTCGTCGAAATGCTCCGCATCGGCTGGTCACCGCAACAAATTGCTCGCAGACTACGCAGTATCTGGCCAGGCCAATCCGAGCGACATGTGAGCCACGAAACTATCTACCTCGCCATCTATGCCTATCCGCGCGGCGAGCTGAAACGCCAGTTGATCAGTTATCTACGTCAGGCTGACGGCAAACGTCCTAAGCGAACCCAAAGCAATGTGCGTCGAGAACGTTACCCTGCGCATCTGAGTATTCACCTACGCCCCCCTGAGGTTGCAGATCGTCTGGTCCCTGGGCATTGGGAGAGTGATCTGATCATGGGCGCCAATAATCGCTCAGCGGTTGCCACCATGGTCGAGCGTACGAGCCGTTATGTGATTCTCGCCAAGCTCGAAGCCCCCACCGCAGAGGCGGCGGCGGAAGCGATCGTGAGGGAAATGTCGCGGATGGCGCCATCGCTCCTAAAAACCATGACGCATGATCAAGGCAGCGAAATGGCCCGTCATGCCGAAATTACTGCGCGCACGGGGATGAAGATTTATTTCGCCGATCCACACTCGCCTTGGCAGCGTGGTAGCAATGAAAATACGAACGGTTTGTTGCGTCAGTACCTCCCCAAAGGCACAGATCTCTCTCTGGTGACGCAGGCACGGCTGGACGAAATCGCTGATCTGCTCAATACCCGACCCCGCCAGACACTGGGCTGGAAATTTCCGGTTGAGGTGCTAGTAGATCATCTTCAGCTTTCCGCGACCAACAAGCTTGAAACGATAAACTGATCGGTAAGGGCAAGCCCTCCAAGTTATCTGGTGGATGCGTCTAATGGGTGTTTCTATTGGGTCATTCCAAGCCGTCACATTGGCGATGGAGGGGGGGTGTGTATAGCCGCTGCTGCAGCCACCGAAGGGCTTGATCACGGCTAAGCACTTGGTAGTGGAAATTGTGCTTAGTCAGGTAAGCTCGGTTCGGTCAGACGCCCATTGATAACGATGTTTTGGAAGCGGGATTGTTTCGCTTAGCAAGCTCAGAAAATTAACTGACTGTTGCACTTGCTCCTTGAGACCGCC
>NZ_WIWK01000244.1:0-1414 GCF_009600165.1 Pseudomonas sp. FSL R10-0399 | reverse complement strand
TAGGTCATCGTCAAGATTAAATTCCAAAATCCCTGTCTGCTCACGCAGACAGGGATTTTGTTTTTGTGCTCGAAAAAACACTGATCATCGCCCCGCAACAAACAATCGATGTAAGCGAACGGTGAACACACCTACCGACCTCCCAAATTAAGGGCGATGGTGTCCGTCTATTTTTAAGCGGACGCGATAGCCCTTAAATGCGCCAACGAAGCTCTTACCCCAAGTCGTTTAAAGCCCAGGTTGTCCAGGAATGCCTGCAACCCGGCGCCTCCATTTCCAGCGTGGCCATCAGTCACGGCATCAATGCCAACGTGATCCGTAAGTGGCTGCCACTTTTTCGAGATCAACCACCCACAACCCTGCCGGCGTTTGTTCCGGTAAAGGTCGCCCCGAAAAGACAGGCCGAGTCATCGGTAATCATCGAGCTGCCATTTGGTGAGCAAATCATCACGGTGAAATGGCCGTCTTCCGATCCCGAAGGATGTGTCCGTTTTGTCCGTGGACTTGCTTCGTGATCCGCATCGACGCAATCTGGCTGGCCACCGAGCCGATGGATATGCGCTCCGGCACGGAGAAAGCCCTCGCACGAGTCGTGTCTGTCTTCGGTGCGGCGCAGCCGCACTGTGCTTATCTCTTTGCCAATCGCCGAGGCAATCGCATGAAGGTGTTAGTGCATGACGGCCTGGGCGTTTGGCTGGCGGCACGCCGTCTACACCAAGGAAAATTCTCCTGGCCGAGTAATCGGCATGGCGATCAAATGGAGTTAAGTCCCGAGCAGTTACAGGCTCTGGTGGTCGGCCTTCCCTGGCAATGGCTTGGGTCTGACGGAGCCATCCGTAACCATTAAGAGAAATGGATGACATACATCGATCAGCAGATCGGGCAGAGTCATCGCCATGATTCCTACTCCTCGTCTCGATCAGCTCGACACTGAACAACTGCGCAGCCTCGCTGCGCAGTTGCTCACACGCGTTGAGCATCTAGATACGCAGCTGGCGAGCCTCGACAAAGAGGTTCTTCATCAGAAGACCCGTAACCAGCAACTCATTCACGAAATCGCCCTGCTCAAACGCCACCGCTTCGCCAAACGCTCCGAGTCGTTTAGTCCGAATCAGGCCAGCTTGCTCGACGACCTGATTGAGACCGACCTGGCCGCCATCGAAGCAGAGCTTGAAATCCTGGCACCAAAGCCAGCGCAAGCAGCAGTCCGCCAGCAACCCAAACGCACTGCATTGCCTGCCGAGTTTCCACGCACGTTGATTCATCACGATCCAGAAAACACTCAATGCCAATGCGGCTGCGCCCTCAAGCGCATCGGCGAAGACGTCAGCGAAAAACTCGACTACACGCCAGGCGTGTTCAGCGTTGAACGGCATATTCGTGGCAAATGGGTCTGTGACAACTGCGAAACCTT
>NZ_WIWK01000243.1:0-1466 GCF_009600165.1 Pseudomonas sp. FSL R10-0399 | reverse complement strand
GTATCCGTCCGGCGAAGTCATCTACCCGATCCCAACTATAAGGGCGATGGTGTCAGTTCAAAAATACGTGGACACCATCGCCCTTATCGTCAGGATTACTATGCGCCAACGAACCTCTTATCCCAAACCCTTTAAAGCCCAAGTCGTCCAGGAATGCCTGCAACCTGGCGTGTCGATGGCCAGCGTAGCCTTACGCCACGGCATCAACGCCAATCTCGTTCGTAAATGGATACCTGCTTATCGTGATCGTCAGGCGCCGGCGTTGCCCGCTTTCGTTCCGATGAAACTAGAGTCCCGAACCCAGCCCGATCAGCAAGTGTCTGTCAGCATCGAGGTTCCTTTTGGGCAGCAAAAACTCACCTTGAAGTGGCCATCCTCAGATCCTGATGGTTGCGCCCGTTTTATCCGTGAGGTTGCCCAGTGATCCGCATCGACGCTATGCCATGGTGTGTTTTTGGTGGCCGGCTTAAGGCATGCGCAGCAGCGGCCACCCTGCTGTAGCCTCACCCGATAAAGCTTGGCTCGACCCTTTGGAGAGATAAGCATTCTTTTGCCCCATCGGGACTCGAAGTTCTCATCCCATGCAGGGGCGTGAGGGTTTGCAGCGGCCTTGATCTTGATATGTCGCACAATCGGCGTGTCCGAGGCGTCTACTGACGCTTCCGTGTTGGCGCCGATGCCGAATTGATCCAGTTACCGAGATGCCACTGACCCAGTCTGATTCCTCGCGAACCATTTCCTGTGCTGGACTTCTGCCGATTGGAGTTGGGTCAGTCTTGCGTCGGCACGTAGGTCAATTCGGCGTTGGCGCCTATATGTAATGTTCTGCGATACCCCCAACCTGCGCGGCTTATGTATTCTTACGGTGCTTAGCACTATAACCTTCAGCCAACCAGCGGCAGTGGAGGCTCTTCACTTTATCGTGTTTGTGATTGGTTAACCTTATTGGGAGTGATCATGGATGGTTTTGAAAGCGCGTCTAAAAAAGCGCTGGCGTTTCTTCGCCGCAAATTAGGCTTCCAGATGTGTATGGTCACGAGAACTGAGGGCAATGACTGGGCAGTTATTCATCGCGACGATCAAGGCTATGGCGTCGCTCCTGGTGATGTCTTTAATTGGGGCGATTCCTTTTGTAGCGAAATGGTGGAAGGGAATGGTCCCAATATCGCCCCCAATTCAAGTCGAGTGCCGGCCTATGCTGCGTCGGAAATAGGTCGGAAAATTCCGATAGGTGCCTACATAGGCGTGCCCCTTCTACTCTCTGATGGCAGCTTGTTTGGCACCTTGTGTGGCATTGATCCCAAGCCGCAGCCAGACAGCCTTGCTGATAATCAAGATCTGATCGAGTTGGTTGGCAGCATGCTTAGCACGATTTTGCAGATGGAGTTGAAAGCCGACGAGGAAGAACGAAGAGCTGAGCGCTATCAGGCACAAGCAATGACGGATGCGCTTACGGGGCTTTATAA
>NZ_WIWK01000242.1:0-1558 GCF_009600165.1 Pseudomonas sp. FSL R10-0399 | reverse complement strand
GGCTCAGGCAGAGGCTCGGGGGCCAGCAACAGTTGCGAGACGTCGAATTCCACGGGCGCGGCCCGTGGCGCCACCCGCCCGGAAGGATCCAGCAGTTCGTTGAGGTGCGCGACATACGCGTCGATATCGGCCGGGCCGACGTTGTCGCTGCCCGGCGTGGCGATGCGCATCAGTAGGTCAGTGCCCTGCAACAAAGCATCAATGTGTTCGGGATGCAGGCGCAAACGGCCTTCTTGCGCGCTGACCAGGCAGTCTTCCATCACGTGGGCCACGCTGACGCCCGCATCCACGCCGACAATCCGCGCTGCGCCCTTGAGCGAGTGGGCGGCGCGCATGCAGGCTTCCAGCTGGTCGGCCTGGGTTGGGTTGCGCTCAAGCGCCAGCAACCCCTCATTCAGCACCTGCGTCTGGGCCTCAGCCTCCAGGCTGAACAGTTCAAGCAGCGACGCGTCGCGCATTTGCTCGGGGGTCATGTCAGGCTCCGGGTAATTGCGCCAAGCAGTTGTTCTTCATCCAGCCAGCGCAGGCTGCGGCTTTTCCAGGCCAGCACACCCCGGGTGTATTTCGCGCTGGCATGCTCGCCCGACAGCGAGGCGGCGTTCAAAGCGCGTTCTTCAATGTTGTGGACACCGTCGACTTCATCTACCGGCAACACCACCGGGCCACCATGGGCGGCCACGATCAGCATGCGCGGCATCACCCGTTGCGAAGGGGTAATGGTCACCGTAGGGTCCAGCCCCAGCAGGTCAACCAGCGACAAACACGGCACCAGCGCACCGCGCACGTTGGCCACCCCTTGCAGGGCCCGCGAACGCTGGTGCGGCAACGAGTGAATGGCTTGCATGCGCGCCACTTCGTCGAGGCACACAGTGTTCAGGCCCAGCCATTCACCGCCCAGACGGAATACCACCAGCGAACGTGTGGCAACTTTTTGCTCAGCCATTGGCTGGGTGTTGTGCTCCTCAGGTTCTTGCTCAAACGAGTAGCGATCCAGCAAGCGCGTGGCGGCAGCGGAATACACCGCGCAATTGCGGCAATGGATGTGCTCCGGCAACTTCGGGCAGGACTTGTCGCCGAAGATGCCGATGCGGTTCCAGCAGTCATCAATGGTCTGGGCTTCGTCATGGATCAAGCCTTGGGCGAATAAACCTCTCATTGTTTGCGCTCACTGTGAACCGAACGTTCATGACGGGCAGCGCGCTCCTGCAAGCGCTGGGCGCCTGCTGCGTCACCTTGGGCAGCCAAGAGAGCGGCCAGGTGCGCCAGCGCTTCTGAATGCTGGGGTTCCAGGTACAGCGCCTTGCGATAGAAACTCTGCGCCTGCGCCGCTTGATCCTCAACATCGCTGAGCAGGCCCAGCCAGTAGAACACCTGAGCGTGGGGGCCATGCTGTTGCAAAAACTGCTCGCAAGCCTGGCGGGCGTCGCTGCTTTTGCCTTCGTTGGCCAACGCGGCAATGTGCGCCAGCAAGTCCGCCCCCGTGCACGCGGCGGGGGTTGGCGCGACAGGTATTGGCGCACGAGGTGCAAAGGGCCGTGGGGCAGACACCGGCGGCATC
>NZ_WIWK01000241.1:0-1595 GCF_009600165.1 Pseudomonas sp. FSL R10-0399 | reverse complement strand
TGATTCTCTTAATTGAGTGTGCGAATTTTCGGCGAATGTTGTCTTCATAGTATAACCAGATTGCTTGGGGTTATATGGTCAAGTGAAGAAGCGCATACGGTGGATGCCTTGGCAGTCAGAGGCGATGAAAGACGTGGTAGCCTGCGAAAAGCTTCGGGGAGTCGGCAAACAGACTTTGATCCGGAGATGTCTGAATGGGGGAACCCACCTAACATAAGTTAGGTATCTTAAGCTGAATACATAGGCTTAAGAAGCGAACCAGGGGAACTGAAACATCTAAGTACCCTGAGGAAAAGAAATCAACCGAGATTCCCTTAGTAGTGGCGAGCGAACGGGGACCAGCCCTTAAGCTGTATTGATGTTAGCGGAACGCTCTGGAAAGTGCGGCCATAGTGGGTGATAGCCCTGTACGCGAAAACATCTTTACAGTGAAATCGAGTAGGACGGAGCACGAGAAACTTTGTCTGAATATGGGGGGACCATCCTCCAAGGCTAAATACTACTGACTGACCGATAGTGAACTAGTACCGTGAGGGAAAGGCGAAAAGAACCCCGGAGAGGGGAGTGAAATAGATCCTGAAACCGTATGCGTACAAGCAGTGGGAGCCTACTTTGTTAGGTGACTGCGTACCTTTTGTATAATGGGTCAGCGACTTATTTTCAGTGGCAAGCTTAACCGAATAGGGGAGGCGTAGCGAAAGCGAGTCTTAATAGGGCGTCTAGTCGCTGGGAATAGACCCGAAACCGGGCGATCTATCCATGGGCAGGTTGAAGGTTGGGTAACACTAACTGGAGGACCGAACCGACTACCGTTGAAAAGTTAGCGGATGACCTGTGGATCGGAGTGAAAGGCTAATCAAGCTCGGAGATAGCTGGTTCTCCTCGAAAGCTATTTAGGTAGCGCCTCATGTATCACTGTAGGGGGTAGAGCACTGTTTCGGCTAGGGGGTCATCCCGACTTACCAAACCGATGCAAACTCCGAATACCTACAAGTGCCGAGCATGGGAGACACACGGCGGGTGCTAACGTCCGTCGTGAAAAGGGAAACAACCCAGACCGTCAGCTAAGGTCCCAAAGTTATGGTTAAGTGGGAAACGATGTGGGAAGGCTTAGACAGCTAGGAGGTTGGCTTAGAAGCAGCCACCCTTTAAAGAAAGCGTAATAGCTCACTAGTCGAGTCGGCCTGCGCGGAAGATTTAACGGGGCTCAAACCATACACCGAAGCTACGGGTATCACTTAGGTGATGCGGTAGAGGAGCGTTCTGTAAGCCTGTGAAGGTGAGTTGAGAAGCTTGCTGGAGGTATCAGAAGTGCGAATGCTGACATGAGTAACGACAATGGGTGTGAAAAACACCCACGCCGAAAGACCAAGGTTTCCTGCGCAACGTTAATCGACGCAGGGTTAGTCGGTCCCTAAGGCGAGGCTGAAAAGCGTAGTCGATGGAAAACAGGTTAATATTCCTGTACTTCTGGTTATTGCGATGGAGGGACGGAGAAGGCTAGGCCAGCTTGGCGTTGGTTGTCCAAGTTTAAGGTGGTAGGCTGGAATCTTAGGTAAATCCGGGATTCTAAGGCCGAGAGCTGATGACGAGTT
>NZ_WIWK01000240.1:0-1704 GCF_009600165.1 Pseudomonas sp. FSL R10-0399 | reverse complement strand
GCGCACAACAGCCGCTGCACGCCACGCCGCCGACACGGGACGCAGGCATGGGCCGTGTCAGTTGCCGGGTGATCGAGCAAGGGGCAACCGGCAACTGCCGGGCAACGCTTGAGCACATCGCAGTGCGCAGTCTGCGGCCCCTCCTCGGCGAGCATCAGATCAAGCCTGGCCATCGGTAGCAGTGCTTCAAAACGGTCCAAAAAATCGCTCACGGCACTGTCCACGTGCAACTGACTCAAGGGCAGTTCGATCAGCAGCTTGCGCACGCTGCTTGCCTGTTCAGGGCGGACACGCCCCAACCAGAGCGGCCACCATCGCGATCGTGTTTGCACTCTCGTTAACTCCCTGTGAACCCACGCAAACACGAGCAACTTCCGTGCCCCTGAGGCCCGCCACGCTTGGCTTATCTCCAAAGAGGTAGCCCTTTGGCCAGATTGAGAAGATTTTCCCCTTAGGAAACTATCTTCCCCAACAGGAAACACAAAACGCCACTTTCGCCCTGTTTACCGGGGTGGATCAGCCAGGACAGCCCACATGACGGATAGCCTCAATGCCGCCCTCGAGCAACGCCACAGCCTGCCGTGCTATCAGGCGGCGCCCCTTGGCGCCAATGCCCGCCAGCACCTCGTGGTCATGCAAAGCACCGCAGCCAGTGCGCCCTTTGTCAGCGAACTGGAGCCGGCTCAGGTGTTGAACGCCGAGCACCCGGACTTTGCCCGACGCCTGCAACAGCTTCTGGACAGCGCCACGGTGGGCAGCCACCTCTACGTGATGGGCGACGAAGCGTTTATGTGGCGCATCCACGGTCTGGCCCGCGACGCCGGGCTCGAAGAACAGGAAATCGACCTCAGCCATACCCTCAGCGGCCCGCGCCAAGTGTATTGCGTGCATTGCGGCCTGCTCCAGGCCGCCTCGCCCACCGCGCAACTGGCGTGCCTGGGCTGTGACGTCGAGCTGGAAGTGCGCGAGCATTTTTCCCGGCGGCTGGGCGCCTACATCGGCGTGTGCCGCAACCCGGACCAGCCGTATGCAGGAGCGCACTCATGAGTCGCCCGCTCCAGGTACAGGTCAGCGCCACGCGGATGCTCACTCAAGCCGTGCGCGAGTTCACCTTCACGCCGTGCTCGGGCCACTTGCCCGCGTTCTCCCCCGGCAGCCATGTGCAAGTGCATTTACCGTTGGCCGCAAGCACGTTGCGCAATGCCTATTCCCTGACCAGCGATCCGGCCGACAACCGCCACTACCGGATTGCCGTGCGCCTGCAAGAACACTCACGCGGCGGCTCGCGCTTTCTGCACCGCGAGGTGCAGGTGGGCGACACCCTGCAACTGTCGGCCCCGGCCAATCTGTTTGCCCTGCACTCGACCGCCAGCTTGCACATATTGATTGCCGGAGGCATCGGCATCACCCCGTTCATGGCCTATATCGCGGCCCTGGAGCAGCGCCAGGCAAACTTCGAATTGCACTACGTGTATCGCCAGGGCCAGAGCGGTGCCTATGTTGACGAACTGCAACAGCGCCTTGGTACGCGCCTGCACACCTATACCCGCCGCCCCGACCTGAGCCACATCCTGCGCGAGCGACCGCTGGGCAGCCACGTTTACAGCTGCGGCCCGCAACCCTTGCTCGATGCTGTTCGCCAGCAGGCTAACGCCCTCGGCTGGCCCGCACAGCGGGTGCACTGGGAGGCCTTCAGTGCAGCGC
>NZ_WIWK01000023.1:0-61100 GCF_009600165.1 Pseudomonas sp. FSL R10-0399 | reverse complement strand
TACTGAGTTCGTGATAGGACATAGTGGCAGCACCGTACCGGAAAGGTCAGGTGTTGCACTCAGTTTTTGCGGCCGCCGGTCTATCTAACACACGTTAAAAAACCAATCTATTTCGATACGTCGTCAAGATGCGACAAAACTTGGTTGCGCCAGTGATACGTTATTAAAGTTGTTTGATAGTCGTTATTTAAGCAGGTCAGTCGTTAATAGCCACTCTGCAGTCATGGATTATGCAGGGCGGCTTTATTATTAAGTGCGGACCTTAAGAGAGACAGGTGAGTGCGCAACTTTATTAGGTTGCGACACTGGAAGTTTGAGAGTGCTGAATAAGCGAGAGCCGTCTAAGAGGGTAAGGGAATGTCCGACATCACATTGGCAGGCGATGGGTCTACAAGCAGTGACCCAGTGAAAAAAGCTAGCTCGCCCAGTGCATCCAGCTCTTCTAACGCCAAGCCGGCGCGACTGGATGCTGAGGGTATCAAGAAAGAAATAAGCCAACTCAACAGTTCGCCAGATGGCCTTAGTTCGGCAACGGCCAAGAGCCTGCTTGAAAAGTATGGGCCGAACGCCATTGAGGCCAAAGAAGACAGTCGCTGGAAAAAGCTGCTCGGTTATTTCTGGGGGCCTATTCCATGGATGATTGAAATTGCGGCACTTATTTCGTTGGCGCGTCAGGACTGGCCAGACTTCATCGTGATTACCGGCCTGCTGCTTTACAACGCGGCTGTCGGTTTTTGGCAGGACAACAAAGCCGCCAGTGCACTGGCGGCGCTGAAGAAAGGTTTGGCACTTAAAGCCCATGCCAAGCGTGATGGGAAGTTGCAAACCATCGATGCGGCCGAACTGGTGCCGGGGGATGTGGTGACGGTGTCCGGTGGGGAGATTTTGCCCGCCGATTTACTGTTGATCGACGGCGCTTATTTGTCGGTGGATCAGGCGGCGTTGACGGGTGAGTCTTTGCCTGTATCGAAGATGGTCGGTGACAGCGGTTATTCCGGCTCTATCGCGCGGCAAGGTTCGATGACCGGTATTGTCACGTCAACCGGTAACAATACATTCTTTGGGCGCACGGCCAAGTTGGTGGCCAGTGCGGGTGCCAAGTCCCACGCTGAACAAGCAGTACTGCGTATCGGGGATTTCCTGATTATCCTCGCGGCCATTCTGGCACTGATTCTGGTCGGCACGCAGTTATACAAAGACATTGTTGTGCAAGGGCATTGGGCGTGGTCTGAAGCCGGTGATATTGCGCAGTTTGTGTTGGTGTTGCTGATTGCTTCGGTGCCGGTGGCCATGCCCGCGGTCATGTCCGTCACCATGGCGCTGGGGGCGTTGGCGTTATCCAAACAAAAGGCCATTGTTTCGCGGTTGTCGGCCATTGAGGAACTGGCCGGGGTTGATGTGTTGTGCTCCGATAAAACCGGGACGCTGACGCAAAACCACCTGACCGTTGATAGCGCGATTCCTTTTGACCCTAAAACAACTCCCGATGAAGTGATTCTAGGCGCGGCGTTGGCGTGTCAGCCGGAAAGTACGGATGCCATTGACCAGGCTGTATTGAGTGCGCTGAAAGATAAAAAATCGCTGGATGGCTTTAAACAAGTCAGCTTCACGCCTTTTGACCCGGTCAATAAAAAGACCCTGGCGGTGGTGCAAGACGCTTCGCAAAAACAGACGTCCTATGCGAAAGGGGCGCCGCAAGTGATTGCCACGTTGTGCGGTATCAGTGAAACCTCCAGCGACGATCCGCGCTCCACGGCTTACTTCGGCAAAGTCAGTGAACTGGCCAGCCATGGCACGCGCGCACTCGGTGTTGCCCGCTCGGATGATGGCGGCAAAACTTGGGACCTCCTGGGCTTGCTGGCGTTGCTCGATCCGCCGCGCCCTGACGCTAAAGAAACCATTGCCCAGGCACGTGCGCTGGGGCTGTCGGTGAAGATGGTCACGGGCGATGACGTGGCGATTGGTTCCGAAATCTCCCGGCAACTGGGGCTTGGGACGCACTTGCTGGTTGCTGATCAGGTGTTCCCTAAAGATACGGACAACAACCATATTCCGATTGATGCGGCCCGTGCAGTTGAGGCCGCCGACGGGTTTGGGCGCGTGTTCCCGGAGAACAAATACCAGATCGTTAAAGCGCTGCAAGAGCGTAATCACATTGTTGCAATGACAGGGGATGGTGTTAACGACGCCCCGGCCTTGAAACAAGCTGAATGCGGTATTGCGGTGTCGGGTGCAACGGACGCGGCAAGATCGGCCGCCGCGCTGATTTTGACAGCCCCGGGGTTATCCACGATTGTGAATGCCATTGAAGAAGCGCGGGCTATCTTCGAGCGCATTACCTCGTATGTGTACTACCGGATTGCGATGACGATTTGCATCATGTTTGTGGTGGTGCTGTCTTATTTGGTATTCGGCGTGCGTCCGTTGACCGCCATCATGATTGTGGTACTGGCGTTGCTGGATGATATTCCGATCATGACCATCGCCTATGACAACGTCAAAATAGCCAAGAAACCGGTGCGGTGGGATATGCACCGAATCATCATATTCTCTTCACTGATGGGGTTGATGGCACTGGCGCAGAGCTTTGGTCTTGTTCTGATCTCGATGTACTGGATGAACAACGCAGAACTGATGCATGTGTTTGCACTCGACCTGAGTCATCTACAGACCATGTTGTTCTTGCAGTTGGCAGCGGGCGGCCACTTGTTGCTGTTTGTGGTGCGTAACCGTAACAGCGTGTTCAAACCACCGTTCCCGTCGTTGCCGCTGTTGTTGGCGGTTATCGGTACGCAGATTGTCGCGGTGTTTATTTGTGCCTTCGGTATTTTCGTCCCGGCTATTTCGTGGGAACTGATCGGCGTTGTCTGGGTGTACGTCCTTGTCTGGATGGTGATCATCGATATCGTGAAGTTGATCTACTTCTCCGTCGTCGATAAGCGTGAAAAACAAAGCGAAAACCTGACTAAAGCCATCGCATGACTAGGGAAGCCAGACTATGAGCCTTATGAGTAAGTTGATTGTTAAGCCAGGGTCAAAAATTCGCCTCGCTGACGTGGACCCTGACTTTCATGGTTCTTATAAATCGGAAAAAGATGCGCAAAAGCATCTTGATCAACAGTCCGCCAGCATCTCTGACCTGCAAAAGAAGCTCTATGCCGAGCGTAAACATTCCTTGCTGATTGTTTTGCAGGGCATTGATGCGGCCGGTAAAGATGGCACTTGCTGGCATGTGTTGCGTTCGATGAACCCGCAAGGCACCAATGTGCATGGTTTCAAGCAGCCG
Organism: Pseudomonas sp. FSL R10-0399; assembly: GCF_009600165.1. Taxonomy (NCBI): domain Bacteria; kingdom Pseudomonadati; phylum Pseudomonadota; class Gammaproteobacteria; order Pseudomonadales; family Pseudomonadaceae; genus Pseudomonas; species Pseudomonas sp. FSL R10-0399. The sequence goes on along the minus strand of NZ_WIWK01000023.1, from coordinate 57,814 downwards.
ACCCCCGAAGAAAGCAGCCATGATTTCCTTTGGCGGGTGCATCCCCATGTCCCGGCCGACGGCAACGTGGCTATCTTTAACCGTTCGCACTATGAAGACGTGCTTGTGCAGCGCGTGCACAAAATGGCGCCCGGCAAGGTCATTGAAAAGCGCTACGACTTGATCAATGCATTTGAAAGCACCGTGCATTCGAATAACACGACGATCTTGAAGTTCTTCTTGTACATCTCGCCTGAAGAGCAACTCAGACGCTTTGAAGAGCGTCTGGATGATCCGATGCGGCAGTGGAAAATCAGCGAGGGTGATTATTCAGAGCGCGCCCTGTGGGACGACTACATCAAGGCGTATGAGGCGATGTTGAACAAATGTTCGACTGATCATGCGCCCTGGTATGTCATCCCGGCCAACCACAAGTGGTTCCGCAACCTGGCTGTCGGGAGCATTGTTGAGAAGACGCTCAAAGATATGAAAATGCAGTTGCCCAAACCTACGGTTGATCTCAAAGAAATCAGAAGGAAGTACCACCAGGCCAAGAAAGAAAAACTCTAAATCACTAGAGCGCCGCCCTGAAGGTTTTGAACGTTCAGGGCGGCGATGGCCAGGTCTGACATCTCATGGCGTTTCCTGTTGGTTGATCAGAGCAGGAAGCGCTATTGGCATTTAGCGGTTCACCTTATATCGGCCTGTGACGGGCTTCATTGCATTAGGCGTCGTTATGTACACAACCCTGCTCATTTTCTTCATGGTTTATTTGGTAATGGGTGTCGGTAAGCTGCCGGCATTTAACGTGGACAGAACGGGCGCTGCAGTCGTTGGCGCCCTGGCCATGATCGTAGCAGGAAGCCTTAGCCCGCAAGCCGCGTGGGATGCCATCGACTACCGCACCCTTGGGCTGCTGTTTGGCTTGATGGTGGTGTCGGGGGCGTTCACGGTCTCGGGGTTTTATGCCTGGGCTGCGGAGAAAGTCGCAACGCTGAAAATTACCCCGGTCGCGCTGTTGGCAGTGTTTATTGCCGTCAGTGCCGGGCTTTCCTCATTGCTGACCAATGACGTGGTGGTGTTGTCGATGACGCCGCTGCTGGTCAGCGTGGCGCTGGCACGGGGGCTTAACCCGGTGCCGTTTCTGCTGGCATTTTGTTTTGCGGCCAACTCCGGTGCCGCGGGCACCCTGATCGGCAGCCCGCAAAACATGATTGCGGCCCAAGCGCTTGATCTCTCGTTTAACGAATTCATGATTGCCGCAGGGGTGCCGGCGCTTTTATCGCTGCCCATCATCTGGTGCATCATCGCGTGGCAATACCGTGGCAAATGGACGCTGGAGCGCAAGACCGATAAAGCGGTTGTCCACCCTCCCATACAGCTCGATAAAGTCGAAACGACCAAAGCCATCATCGTCGCCAGCGCCGTAATCATCGCCCTGGTGGCCGATATATGGCCGCGAGAACTGGTGGCCCTGGCCGGCGCGGGCATCCTGCTGGTCAACCGCAGCCTGGCTTCCAAAGACGTGCTCAAGCAAGTTGACGGCAACCTGTTGCTGCTGATTATCGGCTTGTTCATTTGCAACCAGGCACTCGCCAATACCGGACTGCCGCAATCGCTGTTTGACTGGTTGCGCCATGTGGGTATCGACGTTAACGACCCAATTTCGCTGTTTGTGGCCGGTTCATTGCTCAGTGATGTGGTCGGCAACAACCCGGCGGTCATGCTGCTTTCCCCATACCTGCACCCGGACAACAACGCGCAGTCATTAGGTGCTGCAATTGCGTTGGGTACCGGGTTTTCGAGCAACCTTATTATTTTCGGCAGCCTGGCCGGGATCATCGTCGTGGAACAGGCGGCGGGGTGCGGTATCAAGATCTCGTTCGGGTCATTCGCAAAGTCCGGGGTGCCGGTGACTTTGGTGACCTTGCTGATGGCGGGGTTGTGGATTGCGTTTTTGTGAGGGAAGGGGCTCGGCAGCGGCTACAGGGGGTTAGTGTTCGCTGGCTGTAGGAGCGAGCTTGTCTCGCGATCTTTTCAGCGTGGTTTACGGCTGCTGCGCAGCCGGACGTAGCCTCGCAAGGCTCGTCAACTGCTACGGGGGAGCGTGAGCTCTGTGTCGGAGCTGCCGAAGGCTGCGAGCTTTTGACGGTGTTTAGGTTGGGCACAAAAAGGCCGCGCAGTGCGCGGCTTTGAGTATGTTGGGCCCAGCAGGACTCGAACCTGCGACCAAGGGATTATGAGCCTACTTAAAACACCAGGGTTCATTGGTAAAACCCAGCAAATAAAGGTTTTTACGAATATTTATTCCCATATTTCCCGCATGTACTCTACGGATCTGGACACTTTCTGGACACGCCTTGAGCCTGACTTCTCACAACCCTACAAATCCTTCCGCTCTGTGCAATCGCCTCCAAGCTGTCAGACCCCATACACACCGTGGCCTAGCTGATTGATTGCACTACCCCCTGGGTTTGCACAAAAAAAGGACGCGAAGCCCGTCGGCGGGAGGGGGATAAGTGCTTTTTTAGCGCTTTTTTTTTCATAAACGTGGCATCTTATTTCTGGATAGATCAACCGGAATGGAGGCGAGATGAGAGATTTGGGCAAAGCAGGGGAAGATTTTTTTAGCGGACTTTGCGCGATTTCAGGTATGACTGCGAACAAGGCCGTATCAGATAGGAATGGTTGGGATCTATATGTTGAAATTGATGAGGAAAATATGTTTCTCGATGCTATGTCGCTGCATGAAGGACAAGTCGAGACGAAGATTCAGGTAAAAACCACAGACGGAAAGAATAAGTTTGTTGATGTGGAATTATCCAACTTAAAGAAAATGGTAACAACACCAGTTCCTGCTTTTTATGTGCTAATTGAATATGAAGGTGGCGAATCTCCAACTGCCGCATATTTATATCATGTTGACAAAGAGCTAATAGATAGGGTCCTAAAAAAAATTGCGTCTTTAGTTGCCATTAACCCAAAAGTTAAACTCAACAAAAGAACTATGAGGCTGAACTTTACTCAAAGTATTACGCCGCTTAAAGGCTCGCGCCTTAGAGAAATGATGGTGTCAATGATAGGCGGTAAAAGCCTTAAATATATAGAGAAAAAAACTAAATATCTAGAGTCCTCTGGATTTGAACAAGGCGCACATAAGCTTAGCTTTTCAATCAAAGGTGATGATCAGCTCAAGCAGTTTATTGATATGTCGCTTGGGTTTAAGGGGAGCTTAGATGTAAACAATGTCCATGGTTCAGAGTTACGATTTGGTATTGCTACTGCTTTACCGTTTTTTACTAGTGAATCCGCGATCCTTGAAATTACAAACGTCATACCTGATGCGTCAGGCTCATTAATATTTAAGAATCTTTCTAATGGTCATTCTTTGAAATTCTCCACGGATCTCTATAGGGGAATTTTGAATCAATGGATTAGTAGCGATTTAAGAAAATTCAGAATGAGCTCAAGTCTTTTTGAAATTCAGGTATTTGATAACGGCAAAAGGCTAAAATTTTTGGCCCACCCCCAATTAATTAAAAACTATGACATCACAGAGGGGTTGAAGTTATTTAAGTTGATCCAAATGTTTAGGTCTTCTACGCATGTCAGGTTGGCTCTAGAATTCCCTGGGTGCTCCACATGTATTAATTTGAACCCGACGAGCGATTTTTCAGATTGTTCATCTGTCATTGAAGCAATTGAGAAGTTCTTAACTATAAAAAAGCACTTTGATTTTTATGAGCCTGTGTTTATCTCTCTCGGTGAGCTTGAAAAAGCGCAGCACCGACTATTAGAGATGGGTTTAATTATAGCGGGAGCTGTAAGCAAAGTGTCTCTTGAACTTCCTGATAAGGTAAGTATAGATGTAGGTGTGGAGGCTGATTGCTTTCATGTAGTAGCGGTAAATTTAGGTGGGTATATTTTTGCCGAGCTTATGTTGCTCAGCGGGATTGTAGAGAAATATGATTCGGGAAGGCATAGCGTAGCAGTAAAAAAAATGGAATCGCTTTATAGAACCGTTATAAACGCTGAAAAGGTCGAAATTGGTATTCTAGAAAAGGATGTTTTGAGCGTTGTCGATTCATACAGAAATGTAAATTTAAGTATAAATCTAGCTCCTTTTTTCTTTTCGGAGTTATTGACATCCGAGGGTTTTAAGTAGAAGCGGCTGGGCTCTAACTATGGTTCGTTAATCACCCGCTGATTTTTTAAGCGCATCTGACATGATTTGTGCTTTTGTTCCTGTACTAATTAATATTTCTGAATTATTAGGTACAGGACTTTCTTCATGGACGTGCCCAGCCAGTTGCGTGTTCATCTCCTGCACTAGGTCGAGCAAATCACAAACCACCTGAAACAAGTTAACGCTCTCGGAGCCGATCCAGTTTTTCGGCGCAACCAAACGCTGGCCATCCCCGGCCACACTCTTGCGCAGTCCCTCGATCCGCTCTTGCATATCGCCACCGACGGTGGCGTTGTACTTATCCCCAACCACCAGATTCAGATCCCGGCCCGTGGCTTGGTGTAAATCATCCACAGCCGCTACGCTCATCGATCCGCCTGCTAGCAGTTTCACGGCGCCCATGGCTTCGATGGTTTTGACGCCGCCTACTGTCTCCTTTGAATGGTCGTCCACTTCTTGGGTGTGGCTTTGATAGTGCTCCTGGTTGTCCAGGGCCTGGACTTCGCGATCGGCTGAAAAGTCCTGTATGCGACCGTCGGTTTGCCGCGACCAGTTGCCGTCGGCGTCCACGCGCTGCTGGGCGGTTTCGCTGTGCTGCCAGACTTGATCCCCTTTCGGCACTTTGGGCAGGCTCAGGCCGTGGGGCAGGATGGTCTGGATAAAGGGCTTTATCGGCATGCCGTAGGCGAAGTTGACCACCACCATACTGCTTTCCCCGTACCTGCACCCGGACAACAACGCGCAGTCGTTAGGTGCTGCGATAGCGTTGGGTACCGGGTTTTCGAGCAACCTTATTATTTTCGGCAGCCTGGCCGGGATCATCGTCGTGGAACAGGCGGCGGGGTGCGGTATCAAGATCTCGTTCGGGTCATTCGCAAAGTCCGGGGTGCCGGTGACCTTGGTGACTTTGCTGATGGCGGGGTTGTGGATTGCGTTTTTGTGAGGGGAGGGGCTCGGCAGCGGCTACAGGGGTTTAGTGTTCGCTGTCTGTAGGAGCGAGCTTGTCTCGCGATCTTTTCAGCGTGGTTTACGGCTGCTGCGCAGCCGGACGTAGCCTCGCAAGGCTCGTCAACTGCTACAGGGGGAGTGGGGCGATGAGCTTTTTGTTAAGGGCACAAAAAAGCCGCGCAGTGCGCGGCTTTTAATGTGGTGGGCCCAGCAGGACTCGAACCTGCGACCAAGGGATTATGAGTCCCCTGCTCTAACCAACTGAGCTATAGGCCCTAAGTAAGCCGGGGATTATAACGATGGTTTCTTAGGAGTGCTATCCGAAAAATCTTAATTAGAGGTACGAAGAATTCTGTGTGCGAATTCTGTCGCATTTGAAGGCGTGCAGGCGCTGTATTGCCCACAAAGCAAAACCCCCGGCAGGGCCGGGGGTTTTGGGATCACTCGTCGAGGAAGGAGCGTAAGTGCTCGCTTCTCGTCGGGTGGCGCAGCTTACGCAGCGCTTTGGCTTCGATCTGACGAATCCGCTCACGGGTAACGTCGAACTGCTTACCAACCTCCTCAAGGGTGTGGTCGGTATTCATGTCGATACCGAAACGCATGCGCAGTACTTTGGCTTCACGTGCCGTCAGGCCGCCGAGTACGTCGCGTGTCGCTTCTTTAAGGCTCTCAACGGTGGCTACATCGATTGGCGACTGCATGGTCGAGTCTTCGATGAAGTCGCCCAGATGGGAGTCTTCGTCATCACCGATCGGGGTTTCCATGGAGATCGGCTCTTTAGCGATCTTCAATACCTTGCGGATTTTGTCCTCAGGCATTTCCATGCGTTCGCCCAGCTCTTCCGGGGTCGGTTCACGGCCCATTTCCTGCAACATCTGGCGGGAAATACGGTTGAGCTTGTTGATCGTCTCGATCATGTGCACCGGAATACGGATGGTGCGGGCCTGGTCGGCGATCGAGCGAGTGATCGCCTGACGGATCCACCAGGTGGCATAAGTCGAGAATTTGTAGCCGCGGCGGTATTCAAACTTGTCTACCGCTTTCATCAAGCCGATGTTGCCTTCCTGGATCAGGTCGAGGAACTGCAAGCCACGGTTGGTGTACTTCTTGGCGATGGAGATCACCAGACGCAAGTTCGCTTCAACCATCTCTTTCTTCGCGCGGCGGGCCTTGGCCTCACCGATCGACATGCGACGGTTGATGTCCTTGATCTCAGCAACCGTCAAGCCGGTTTCTGCTTCCAGTGCCGACAGCTTTTGCTGGCAACGGATGATGTCCGGTTGCAGGCGGCCAATGGCTTCAGCGTATTTGCTTTTGCCTTTGGCCAGCGAATCGCTCCAGCTTTCGTCAACTTCGTTGCCCGGGAACAGGCGCAGGAAGTCGGCGCGTGGCATACGTGCATCACGTACGCACAGCTGCATGATGGCGCGTTCTTGTGCACGCAGACGCTCCAGGGCACTGCGAACACGCTCAACCAAACCTTCGAATTGCTTCGGAACCAGTTTGATCGGCATGAACAGCTCAGCCAGGGCAACCAGTTCGATGATGGCTTGCTTGCTGTCGCGGCCGTGCTTTTTCAGCGCCTTGCGAGTGATTTCCATCTGATCAGAGACGGCACCAAAACGCTGGGCAGCAATGACCGGATCTGGACCGCTTTCAGCTTCTTCTTCATCGTCTGAAGATTCTGCTTCGTCATCGTCGCTGTCGTCGTCAGCTTTAGCCGCTTTGGCGTCGACAGGTGGCGGAACTTCTGCGGCAGGTGGCGTAATACCGTCGTCCGGGTCGATATAACCGCTCAGAACGTCGGACAGGCGGCCACCTTCGGTGGTGACGCGAGTGTACTCGGAGAGAATGTGGTCAACCGTGCCAGGGAAGTGCGCGATTGCGCTCATCACTTCACGGATGCCTTCTTCGATACGCTTGGCGATTTCGATTTCGCCTTCACGTGTCAGCAACTCTACCGTACCCATTTCACGCATATACATACGTACAGGGTCAGTCGTACGACCAATATCGGTCTCTACTGCCGCCAACGCTGCGGCTGCTTCTTCAGCAGCGGCTTCGTCGGTGTCAGCATCGGCCAACATAAGGGCGTCCGCATCCGGAGCACTCTCGTGTACGGGGATCCCCATGTCATTAATCATGCGGATGATGTCTTCCACTTGCTCCGGATCTGAAATATCTTCGGGCAGGTGGTCGTTGACCTCTGCGTAAGTCAGATACTTCTGCTCACGGCCGAGGGTGATCAACTCTTTGATACGAGACTGCTGTTGCGCTTTTCCGGACATAACACCCTATCCACTGAAGGTCTTGGCGGGCAAAAAACAAGCCGAGGATTATACCTTAGCTGTGACCTCACGCGCCAGTTGAGGTCGGGTTTGATGCAGGATTATTGCGACTCAAGAGGTCGCGTAACTGGTTTTTTTCCTCGGTACTAAGCTCGCCTTGACGTGCTTTTCGAAGAAGTTGCTCTAGATTTCGCTCACGTTGGCGTGCTGACAAGCTAGTTATGGTGTCGAAAAACTGTTGTTCAAGGTTATCGGCGTCAATTAGCCATTCCTTTTCCAGCAATCGTTGTAACAATCGACCCTGCTCGGTGCCGTGCCAGCGCGACAGCAACTGAATAGAGCTTAGCTTAGGATTTTTCTGTACGGCTTCTACCAGAGCAATCAGTAGTTGATTATTGGTCTGGTCTTCGGCCGCAAAGTGCCCGGCGTCCTCAACTTTTTTTGCCAGTTGGGGATGGTGCAGCAGGGTGCGCAAGGCCGTTAGCGTGGGCGGTTCGACGCCGACCGGCACCCAGGCCTGCTCGCGCTCGGCACCGCGTTTGCCTTTTTTGTCCCAAGGTTTGTTTTCCCACTTTTTACCGCCAGCGCCAGGCTTTTTCGGGGTCCATTCCTGTTGGGGGATGTACACGTCCGGTTGCTGGAAGTCGCTGTAGTCGGGCATTGCGTCGTAATCAATGCCGGGGTCGTAAGCGGGTTGGGCCTGAGGTTTGACGGGCGCGCTTTGTGCCAGTTGGCTGACCATGTCGTGGGTCAGGCCGGTGATTTCGGTCAGGCGCTGACGCATCAGCGTGCGCAGGTTGGCGCCCGGCACTTTGTCGATCAACGGTGCTGCCAGCGTGACCATGTGGGCTTTGCCCTCAAGCGACCGCGGGTCGGCTTCTTCGGTCAGTTGCTGGAAAAAGTAATCGGCCAGCGGTTGTGCGTGCTGGTTGATGCGCGCCTTGAAGGCGTCGGTGCCTTCGGATCGCACCAGTGTGTCCGGGTCTTCGCCCTCGGGCAAAAACAGAAAGCGCGCACGGCGACCATCCTGCAAGCACGAAAGTGTGGCCTCAAGGGCGCGCCAGGCAGCGTTGCGGCCAGCCTGATCGCCGTCAAAGCAGAATAGAACGCTGGGCACCACGCGAAACAAGCGTTTCATGTGCTCTTCGCTGGTGGCGGTGCCGAGGGTGGCGACGGCATTGCGCAGGCCTTGCTGGGCCAGCGCGATGACGTCCATGTAGCCTTCAACCACGATGATTTCATCGAGGCTGCGGTTGAATTTGCGTGCCTCAAACAGCCCGTAGAGTTCCTGGCCCTTGTGGAACACAGGGGTTTCCGGGGAGTTCAGGTATTTGGGTTTGTCGTCGCCGAGCACGCGGCCGCCGAACGCAATGATGCGGCCACGGCTGTCGCGGATCGGGAACATCACGCGGTCGCGAAAGCGGTCGTAGCGTTTGCCGGTCTCGGCGTTCTCCACCAGCAGCCCGGCGTCAATCATCGCCTTTTGCTGCAGGGTGTCGTTGCTCAAGTGCTTGAACAGGTTGTCCCAGCCGGGCGGGGCGAAACCGAGGCCAAAGTCGCGAGCGATTTCGCCGGTCAGGCCGCGGCCTTTGAGGTATTCGACGGCGACTTTGCGCGCAGGATGGCTCTTGAGCGCTTGCCGGTAAAAGTCGGCGGCGGCGGTCAGAAGCGGGTAGAGCGGTGAGTCGGTAGGTTGCCGTGGCTTGTGTGAGCGGCCGCCTTCTTCTCGGGGAATCTCCATGCCGGCAGCTTTTGCCAGCTCTTCGACGGCCTGGGGGAAGTCCAGGTTGTCGTGGTCCATGATGAAGCCGAGGGCATTGCCGCCTGCGCCGCAGCCAAAGCAGTAATAAAACTGTTTGTCGGGGCTGACACTGAACGAGGGCGTTTTTTCTTTGTGAAACGGGCAGCAAGCCGTGTAGTTCTTGCCTGCTTTCTTCATTTGCACGCGCGAGCTGACGACATCGACGATATCGGTGCGGTTCAGAAGGTCGTCAATAAAGCTCTGGGGGATTAACCCGGCCATGGCGTTCTCGTCATCACGGAGCAGAAATTAACCCAGATGAGTGGCTTGGCATGATGGCGTGCACGCAGGTGCATGGCTCGATCGTGTGGCGTCTGCTCAGTCATTGTGGGGAAGTGTATCTGTCGAATCTCATCTGACTAGGGTTTTAATCAGTACGAATATGTTCGATAGGTGTTGCGCTCTGAGTCCGAATTGACCTGTGGTGGGTCTCGGGTGGCTCATAAGCAGGCACAGGAGAAGTACCTTGGGCTGATTGTCTTGGGATAATCAGGAAAAGTGTGCTCGTCGGTAGCCTTGTAAGGCTCGTCAGTAAAGACGTGCACCGCTGGTTGTTAAAACCAGGTCTGACGTGGTGTTACGCTTTGTCGCGGTCGCATCTGCGGCCTTGACGGTAGAGCGTGTAACTTGCTGCAACTGCCTACGGCCCGGCTTTAGGCCGGGCTTGGCAGAAGCTTGCAACGAACGTCTGTGTATTAGTACAGACGAACGGCGCGGCGCTGCTCGCGCTGAACTTTCTTCGCGTGACGCTTAACAGCTGCTGCTGCTTTGCGCTTACGCTCAGAAGTCGGCTTCTCGTAAAATTCGCGGCTGCGAACTTCAGCCAGTACACCGGCTTTTTCGCAGGAGCGCTTGAAACGACGCAGAGCTACGTCGAAGGGTTCGTTCTCTTTTACTTTGACGGCTGGCATCCAGAGCTACCTTCATTCATTACCGGGGTCAACGTCCCAAGGCTAAATTGCGTTGTAAGACGTCGGTTTTTAAGGGTTGCGGATGTTAACCCCTCAACGCCCGGAATGCAAAGCCTCTGATCGAAAACCGCTGGTCGGGGGCGGGAGTGGCGACTATTATGCGCGCCTTCGAATTGAGCCTCAACAAGGCGTAAACCCATGCTAGTACTGGGATTAGAAACTTCCTGCGACGAAACCGGCGTCGCGCTATACGACAGTGAGCGCGGGCTTTTGGCCGATGCGCTGTTCAGTCAGATCGACCTGCACCGCGCTTATGGCGGTGTGGTGCCGGAGCTTGCCTCGCGTGATCACGTCAAGCGCATGCTGCCCTTGATTCGTCAGGTGTTGGCTGAGGCCGATTGCGTGCCTACAGAGATTGACGCCATTGCCTATACGGCAGGGCCGGGACTGGTCGGGGCCTTGCTGGTCGGGGCTTCGTGTGCCCAAGCGCTGGCCTTTGCCTGGGGTATTCCTGCCCTTGGCGTGCATCACATGGAAGGCCATTTATTGGCCCCCATGCTGGAAGAACAGCCACCTGAGTTCCCGTTCGTCGCTTTGTTGGTGTCGGGCGGCCATACGCAGCTGGTGCGTGTCGATGGCATCGGTCAATACGAGCTCTTGGGCGAGAGCCTGGATGATGCGGCGGGCGAAGCCTTCGATAAAACCGCCAAGATGATGGGGTTGCGTTATCCGGGCGGCCCTGAGATCGCGCGCCTGGCTGCACAAGGGGTTGCCGGGCGTTTTGTGTTCCCGCGGCCGATGACCGATCGTCCGGGGCTGCAATTCAGTTTTAGCGGCCTTAAAACCTTCGCGCTGAATACCTGGCAGCGTTGTGTGGACGCGGGCGAAGATACGGAGCAAGCGCGTTGCGATATTTCGCTGGCGTTTCAGCAAGCCGTTGTCGAAACCCTGACCATCAAGTGCAAGCGCGCGCTGAAGGCTGCCGGGATGAAGCGTCTGGTCATTGCCGGGGGGGTGAGTGCGAACAAGGCGCTGCGTGAATCGCTCGAGAAAATGCTCGGCGAGATGAACGGTCAGGTGTACTACGCTCGCCCGGAGTTCTGCACCGATAATGGCGCGATGATTGCTTATGCCGGGTGTCAGCGTTTGCTGGCGGGCCAGCACGAGAGCCTGGCGATCAGCGTGCAGGCACGTTGGCCGATGGAGCAGTTGCCACCGCTGTAAGTGTTCAGAAATGCCGTTCGCGCCCAGCCATCAGGTCGCGTAGATTGCTGCGGTGCCGCCACACAATGAGCGTCGTCAGGGCGCTCATGGGCAGCAGCGCTGCAGGTTCTTGCCAGGCCAGCAAGGGCAGGGTGAGGGGGGCGGCAATCAGTGAGGCCAGCGAGCTCGTGCGGCTGAGCTGGAAGGTCAGCAGCCATGCGACAGCAGCCAGCAGCGCGGCGGGCGGATAAAGGCCCAGCAGCATGCCGGCCGCGGTGGCAACGCCCTTGCCGCCGCGAAAGCGGAAGTACAGTGGGTACATGTGCCCTACAACGGCGCAGGCGCCGATCCAGGCTTGTTGCTGGAGCGTGCAGCCCAGTTGATAGGCCAGCAATACCGGTAAAAGCCCTTTGCACAGATCGCCAAGCAAGGTCAGGATGGCGAGCTTTTTACCGGCCAGGCGCAACATGTTGGTTGCGCCGGCATTGCCTGAGCCACTCATTCGCGGGTCGGGGTTTCCCGTCAGGCGGCTGAGCAAAATAGCGAAGGACATAGAACCAAGCAGGTAGGCGAGCATCGCCAGTAACCAAAACATGCTAACTATTCCGGGCAAGGACGCCCTGATTCTAACGGCGCATTGCGCCCTTGTCGTGCTGCGGAGAAGAGTGCTTGGACAGAGTGTTTATCGAAGGCCTGGAAGTTGACACCGTTATCGGTGCTTATGACTGGGAGCGCGGCATCCGTCAGTGCCTGCGGCTAGATCTGAGTTTTGCGTGGGATAACCGCCCGGCAGCGGCCGGAGACGACCTGACCCTGGCATTGGATTACGCCAGTGTGTCGGCGCGCATCCAGGCGTTTGCCGAGCAGGCTCAGTTCCAACTGGTAGAAACATTTGCCGAACGTTTGGCGCAGGTGCTGATGAGTGAATTCAATATTCCCTGGTTGCACCTCAAGCTGACCAAGCCCGGCGCCGTTGCGGCGGCCACAGGGGTGGGTGTGGAGATTGAGCGCGGATGCCGCTAACAGAGGTTTATCTCGGGCTCGGTAGCAATACCGAGCGTGAACGGCATTTGTGTGCCGGGCTGGACGCGCTTGCGGGCTTTTTAGTGGGCATGACGTGTTCGGCGGTGTTTGAAAGTCAGCCGGTAGGCATCAAAAGCGGGCCATTTTTCAATCTGGTGGTCGCGGCCAAAACCGATTTGCCACTGATGGAATTAAGCCGACGTTTGAAGTTGATTGAAGCGGATAACGGGCGTTATGCCCCGGATCGCAAAGGGCTGCCGCTGGATATCGATGTGTTGTTTTACGGCGATCTGGTGGGCGACTTTGAATTCCTGACCTTGCCGCGAGCAGAAATTCTCAAGAATGCGTTTGTGCTGTGGCCGTTGTCGTTGATGGCGCCAGATAAGGTGCATCCGGGCGTGGGTAAAACCCTTGCCCAGATGTGGGCCGAAGCGCAGATCGACCAGGTATTGGCGCCTGTGGCGTTTGAGTGGCGGGGCGTGCAATTGACGCCGGCAGAGATGCTTGAACGCTCGGTTTAAGGGGGCGCGCAAAACCCTGTAGCAGTTGACGAGCCTGCGAGGCTACGTCCGATTGCGTAGCGATCGTAAACACCAACTGCAAGGTTTTACGGTCGCCCCGCAGTGTTTGATTTACGACTGCTGCGCAGCCGGACGTAGCCTCGCACGCTCGGCAACTGCTACGGCATCGTCTTGTGTTTGGCGGCGTCTTTGTAGGCTTGCAAGGCCTTGAGCCGTTCGTGCTTGAGGGCTTCGCCCAGTTCGGGGCCTTTGAAACCTTGCTCGATCAGCGGTTGTACGGTCACGCCTTGTGCTGCCAGGGCCGCGCCGCGCAGATAGTCCGCCTGTGGGTAAGGGCGGTTCTCCAGACCTAAACGCCCTCTGGCGTCCATTTCGCAGGCCACCACAAATTCTTCAAAACGCTGAGGGCGGCGATATACATCAAACCGCTGCAACAACTCCAGCAATGTCGATGCCTTGAGCTCCAGGGCGCGATGACCATGGGTGTGGTACTCGCCCACCAACAGGGCCAATTCCTGGCAATCTCTCGGTACTTTGTAGCGTTCGTTGACGGCTTTGATCAGACGCAGCCCTTTGTGCTCGTGGGCAATGTGTCGTGGCCACTGGCTTTCGGGTGTCAGCCCTTTACCGAGGTCGTGCAGCAGGCAAGCCCAGCGCACGGTCAGCGGTTGATGGTGCAAGGCGGCTTGTTCAAGCACGCTCAGCGTGTGCAGACCGCTGTCGACTTCGGGGTGATGAGCGGGAGGTTGTGGCACGCCAAACAAGGCGTTGACCTCTGGCAGCAGCACTTCAAGCGCGTCGCAACTGCGCAGCACTTCGATGAATACCTGTGGGTCATCTTCCATGAGTGCGCGAGAGATTTCTTTCCAGCAACGCTCGGGCGTCAGGGCCTGCAGTTCGCCAGAGGCGGACAGTTGGCGCATGAGTTCCAGGGTCTCGGGAGCGATGCTGAAACCAAGCCCTGCATAACGGGCGGCAAAGCGGGCAACACGCAGGACTCGCAAGGGATCTTCGGCAAACGAGGGGGAAACGTGGCGCAGAATGCGTGCTTCTAAGTCTCGCTGGCCGTGGTACGGGTCGGTGATATTGCCATCAGCGTCTTCGGCCATCGCATTGATGGTCAGGTCGCGGCGTATCAGGTCGTCTTCGAGGGTGACGTCGGGGCTGGCATGGAAGATAAAGCCACCATAGCCATGGCCGCTTTTGCGTTCGGTTCGGGCAAGTGCATATTCTTCACCGGTTTTTGGGTGAAGAAATACCGGGAAGTCTGACCCCACCGGGCGAAACCCTTCGGCGAGCATTTGCTCGGCAGTCGCGCCCACCACCACCCAGTCGATGTCGGTGACGGGTTTGCCCAGCAAGCGGTCGCGCACTGCGCCGCCCACTTTATAGATCTTCATAAAAAGCCTCCGTTAGCGCGACAGGATAACCCGTGTGCCGCGTTAGCGGAGGTCGATGTGGTTACAGGTGGACGGCGGACAAGTCCAGACGGCCGTAGTCGTTTTCACCATGCTCGCCTTTGGGCGGTACGTGCTGGACCTTCATGATCTGGTCGCCTTGCAGGGTCTCCAGATGGATATCGAAGCCCCACAGACGGTGCAGGTGCTTGAGTACCTCGTCGGTGGAGTCACCCAGAGGTTTGCGGTCATGTTGTTGGTGGCGCAAGGTCAGGGAGCGGTCGCCGCGTCGATCAATGCTCCAGATCTGCACGTTGGGTTCACGATTGCCCAGGTTGTATTGCGCTGCCAGCGTTTCGCGGATGGTGCGGTAACCGTTCTCGTCGTGAATCGCAGGCACCAGCAGGTCGTCTTTTTGATCGTCGTCCATGATGCTGAAGAGCTTGAGGTCGCGAATGACCTTGGGCGACAGGTATTGCAGGATGAAGCTCTCGTCCTTGAAGCTGCTCATGGCAAATTTGATGCTGGTCAGCCAGTCGCTGCCTGCAAGGTCCGGGAACCAGCGCCGGTCTTCTTCGGTGGGGTGCTCGCACATGCGGCGGATGTCCTGGTACATCGCAAACCCCAGAGCATAGGGATTGATGCCGCTGTAGTACGGGCTGTCAAAGCCTGGCTGGAAGACCACGCTGGTGTGCGAGGTGAGGAACTCCATCATGAAGCCATCGGTGACCAGCCCTTCGTCGTACAGGTCGTTCATCAGCGTGTAGTGCCAGAACGTGGCCCAGCCCTCATTCATCACCTGGGTTTGGCGCTGCGGGTAAAAATACTGGGCGATTTTGCGCACAATGCGCACGACTTCACGCTGCCAGGGTTCCAGCAGTGGCGCGTGTTTTTCAATGAAGTACAGGATGTTTTCCTGCGGCTCATCCGGGAAGCGGGCGTTGTCCTTTTCACTGGATTTGCCCACCCCTTTGGGGATGGTGCGCCACAGGTCGTTGATTTGCTTTTGCAGGTGCTCTTCGCGGTCTTTCTGGCGACGGCGTTCTTCTTCGGCAGAAATCGGATAGGGCCGTTTGTAGCGGTCCACGCCGTAGTTCATCAAGGCATGGCAGGAGTCGAGCAGGTCTTCGACGGCATCGATGCCGTGGCGTTCTTCGCACTGCATGATGTACTGCTTGGCGAACACCAGGTAGTCGATGATCGAGCTGGCATCGGTCCAGGTCCGGAACAGGTAGTTGCCCTTGAAGAAGCTGTTATGCCCGTAGCACGCGTGGGCCACGACCAGGGCTTGCATGCAGATGGTGTTTTCTTCCATCAGGTAGGCGATGCACGGGTCGGAGTTGATCACGATTTCGTAAGCCAGCCCCATCTGCCCACGGCTGTAGGACTTCTCGGTACTCAAGAAGTGTTTGCCGTAGGACCAATGGTGGTAACCCAGCGGCATGCCGACGGACGCGTAGGCGTCCATCATTTGCTCAGCGGTAATCACCTCAATCTGGTTGGGGTAGGTGTCCAGCGCATAACGTTCCGCGAGGCGGCTGATTTCGCGGTCGTAAGCCTGGATCAGCTCAAAGGTCCACTCGGACCCTGTGGAAATGGGTTGGCGTTTTTGCTCTTTGGCGGTCATGTGGCTAACCTGCGCTGGAAGAGTTCACGGAAGACCGGGTAGATATCGCCGGCCGAGACCAGTTGCTGTTGAGCGAACGTGTCGGGGAACGAGTCTCTGATGCGCTCGTATTCGAACCAGAGCGCCTGATGCTCGCGCGGGGTGATCTCAACGTAAGTGTAGTACTGCACGAACGGCATGATCTGGTTGACCAGGATGTCGCGGCAAATAGGCGAGTCATCGTTCCAGTTGTCACCGTCCGAGGCCTGGGCCGCGTAGATGTTCCATTCATTGGCCGGATACCGCTCGGCCATGATCTCTTGCATCAGTTTGAGTGCGCTGGACACGATGGTGCCGCCGGTTTCCCGGGAATAGAAAAACTCCTCTTCATCGACCTCGCGGGCGCTGGTGTGATGGCGGATGAACACCACGTCAATCTTGTCGTAGTTCCGTTTCAGGAACAGGTACAAGAGGATGAAGAAGCGCTTGGCGATGTCTTTGGTGGCCTGGGTCATGGACCCGGAAACGTCCATCAGGCAGAACATCACCGCCTTGGAGCTGGGGTTGGGTTGTTTGACCAGCAGGTTGTACTTGAGGTCGAACGTATCAAGGAACGGCACGCGGTGTATCCGCGCGCTGAGTTTCTCTATTTCGGCCTCGATGTCTTTGATATCGCCGAAGTTGTCCGGTTCTTCGCGTTTTAGCCGCTCAAGTTCAGCTTTGGCTTCTTTGAGTTTTGCCCGGCTGCTGCCGGACAGCGCGATGCGCCGTGCGTGGGCCGAACGCAGGGTGCGGATGATGTTGATGCGCGACGGATTGCCTTCGTTGCTGATGCCCGCGCGCACAGTTTTGAAGGTGTCGGTGCCGGTGAGGTGGCGTTTGATCAGGTTCGGCAATTCGAGGTCTTCGAACATAAATTCGAGGAACTCTTCTTGGGTGATCTGAAAGACGAATTCGTCCATGCCCTCACCGGAATTACCCGCTTTGCCCGGGCCGCCGCCCCCTCCGCCGCCCCCTTGCGGGCGCTGGATATGTTCGCCGCTGGTGAATTCCTTGTTGCCGGGGTGAACCGTGGTTTGCTTGCCACCACGGCCGTGGTGAAGCACGGGCTCATCAATGTCGCGGCCCGGGATGCTGATTTGCTCGCCATGCTCCATGTCGGTGATGGAGCGGTGGCCTACGGCCTCTTCGACCGCCTTTTTGATGTGGTCGCGGTAACGCCGCAGGAAACGCTGACGGTTTACCGTGCTTTTATTCTTGCCATTGAGGCGTCGGTCGATCACATAGCTCATAAGGCCCTCCGGGCAGCTTCAAGTTGTCAGCTGCAAGCTGCAAGTCGAAGCACAGCGCGTGTGTTTTCTTCTTGCAGCTTGAGGCTTGAGGCCTACAACTGCCTCACTGCGATTTTCTGACTCGCAGATACCACTCGGAGAGCAGTCGTACTTGTTTGTCGGTGTAGCCGCGTTCGACCATGCGGGTTACGAAGTCGTTGTGTTTTTGCTGGTCCTCTTTGCTCGCTTTGGCGTTGAAGCTGATAACCGGTAGCAAGTCCTCGGTGTTGGAGAACATTTTCTTCTCGATGACCACGCGCAGCTTCTCGTAGCTGAGCCAGGTCGGGTTTTTGCCATTGTTGTTGGCGCGGGCGCGCAGCACGAAGTTGACGATTTCGTTGCGGAAATCTTTCGGGTTGCTGATGCCGGCCGGTTTTTCGATTTTCTCCAGCTCTTCGTTGAGCGCTACGCGGTTGAGGATTTCGCCTGTTTCCGGGTCGCGGTACTCCTGGTCCTGAATCCAGAAATCGGCGTAAAGCACGTAGCGGTCGAAGATGTTTTGCCCGTACTCGCTGTAGGACTCCAGGTAAGCGGTCTGGATTTCCTTGCCGATGAATTCGATGTAGCGCGGTGCCAGGTATTCCTTGAGGAAGCGCAAATAACGCTCGCGGGTTTCCGCCGGGAACTGCTCTTGCTCGATCTGTTGCTCCAGCACATAGAGCAGGTGCACCGGGTTGGCAGCAATTTCGTGCGGGTCAAAGTTGAACACTTTGGAAAGGATTTTGAACGCGAAACGGGTCGACAGACCGGTCATGCCTTCATCCACGCCCGCGCTGTCGCGGTACTCCTGAATCGACTTGGCTTTCGGGTCGGTGTCTTTGAGGTTCTCGCCGTCATAGACCCGCATCTTGGAGTAGATGTTGGAGTTCTCTGGCTCTTTGAGGCGCGACAGGACGGTGAACTGCGCGAGCATTTTCAGGGTGTCCGGCGCGCAATGGGCCTTAGCCAGCGAACTGTTGAACAACAGCTTGTCGTAGATTTTGACTTCGTCGCTGACGCGCAGGCAGTACGGGACTTTGACGATGTAAATCCGGTCGATGAACGCTTCGTTGTTCTTGTTGTTGCGGAAGGTGTGCCACTCCGATTCGTTGGAGTGAGCCAGCAGGATGCCGTTGAACGGAATCGCGCCCAGCCCTTCGGTGCTGTTGTAGTTGCCCTCTTGGGTGGCGGTGAGCAGAGGGTGGAGCACCTTGATCGGTGCCTTGAACATCTCGACGAATTCCATCAGGCCCTGGTTAGCCCGGCACAGTGCGCCCGAGTAGCTGTAGGCGTCGGCGTCGTTTTGCGGGAATTCTTCGAGTTTGCGGATATCGACCTTACCGACGAGGGCCGAAATGTCCTGGTTGTTCTCGTCACCGGGCTCGGTTTTGGCCACGCCGATCTGATTGAGGATCGAAGGGTAGAGTTTAACCACGCGGAACTGGCTGATATCACCACCGAATTCGGCCAGGCGTTTAGTCGCCCAAGGCGACATGATGGTGTTCAGGTAGCGTTTTTGGATGCCGAAGTCTTCTTCAAGAATCGCGCCGTCTTCGGTCGCGTTGAACAGCCCCAGCGGTGATTCAAAGACGGGTGAGCCCTTGATCGCATAGAACGGGACCTTCTCGATCAGTTCTTTGAGCTTTTCAGCCAGCGAAGACTTGCCGCCGCCCACCGGGCCGAGCAGGTAGAGAATTTGTTTTTTCTCTTCCAGGCCCTGCGCGGCATGGCGGAAGTACGACACGATCTGGTCAATGCACTCTTCCATTCCGTGGAAGTCGGCAAAGGCCGGATAGCGGCGAATCACTTTGTTCGAAAAAATGCGCGACAGGCGGGAGTTGGTTGAGGTGTCCAGGAGTTCCGGTTCACCGATGGCCATCAGCAGCCGTTCGGCAGCTGAGGCGTAAGCGCTTTTGTCTTGTTTACACAGCTCAAGGTATTCCTGGAGCGTTAGCTCTTCTTGGCGTGTGGATTCAAAGCGTTGTTGGAAGTGGCTAAAAATACTCATGACGTCACCTCGCTCGATACGTGGAGCCGGCGATTGATCGGTCAGTTCGAGTGCTGGCATGCAGCAACGTTGCAGTTGCCGTGTACCCCCCAGGACACCATCAAGGCGCTTAACCCCTTGAAGTTACTACTGATGATCCATACACCGGTGTACCGGCTCTCCCCAGATTCGGATGGCCTGCGCTTAAGGATAGTTGGTAATCAGGGAGGTCAAGAAGAGATGCGTGAATTGTTGGCGCGACCGTTGGTCTGCAAGAGCGCCAGCCCGCTCAGGACGCGGGCTTGGGCGGATGAAAATATTTTCAGGCTTCAGATTTGGACGTTTCTGCGGGGTAGGTTGTGCGCCACAGTTCGAAGCCGCCATCGAGGCTGTAAACGTCAGAAAACCCTTGGCTGATCAGGTAAGCCGCTGCGCTTTGGCTGGAGTTGCCGTGGTAGCAGGTGACGATCAGCGGGGCGTCGAGGTCGGCTGCGCGAATGAAGTCAGCGATCGACTGGTTGTCCAGATGCTGTGAGCCGGTGATATGCAGGGCGGCATAGGTGGATTGGTCGCGGATGTCGACGACTACAGCACCTTTTTCGCGCAAGGCTTGGGCTTGCTCTGGGGGAATGCGTTTGAATTCGGTCATGGGAGTTTCCTTTAGCCAGACAGCGCGTGCGAATCAGGGCGCGAGCGGCGGTTGCGAAGAGGGGGTTGGAGGGCAAAGCAGTTGAGGGGCCGGGTGCCCCTGCTCATCACAGTCGCAGCTCAGGCGCTGGCCGGTATCGACATTGAGCAAGGTCATCGCACCGCCCCAGACGCAGCCGGTATCGAGTGCGAACACGCCAGGCTCAGAGCATTGGCCTTCAAGTGCCGCCCAGTGGCCAAAGATGATCTTGGTGTCCCGGGTTTTGCGTTCTTTGTAGCTGAACCATGGCGCAAATCCCGGCGGCGCGGTGCCCAGACCTTCTTTGCTCTTGAGGTCGAGTTTGCCGTCGCGGGTGCAAAAGCGCATGCGGGTGAAGTAGTTGGTGATGACCCGCAGGCGGGTGATACCGGTGAGGTCGCTGTCCCACTTGGCCGGATCGTTGCCGTACATGCCGTCCAGGAACGGCTTGATGAGGCTGTCATCGCGCAAGGCGTGTTCAACTTCACCGGCGTATTTGAGGGCTTTTTTCAGTGACCACTGCGGCGGTATCCCGGCGTGCACCAGCGCCGTATTGCGCTCGGCGTCGTAGTGCAGCAGCGGTTGCTGTCGCAGCCAGGTAAGCAGGTCGTTGCAATCGGGCGCTTGCAGGATGTCGCGCAGCGTATCGCCCTTTTTCAGGCGTTCGATGTTGTAGGCAACCGCCAGCAGGTGCAGGTCGTGATTGCCCAGCACGCACACCACAGATTCGCGCATGTGGTAGAGAAAGCGCAGGGTTTCGAGTGATTCCGGACCGCGGTTGATCAGGTCGCCCACCAGCCACAGTTTATCGTTGGCCGGGTCGAAGGCCACTTGCTCCAGCAGGCACTTGAGGGGCTGCAAGCACCCTTGCAAGTCACCCACGGCATAGACCGCCATCAGTGAAGCGCTCCGGGTACGGCCAGGCGGAAGGGCTTGATGATGGCTTTGAACTGATGGCCGTCATTTGCCAGCATCAGGTAGCTGCCCTGCATGGTGCCCACTGTGGTGGTGAGCACCGAACCGCTGCTGTACGTGTGCTGCTCGCCGGGCTCGATCAATGGCTGTTGCCCGACCACTCCGGCTCCGCGCACTTCTTCGACATGCCCGTCACCATCGGTAATCACCCAATGCCGGGACAGCAGTTTGGCCGCCACGGTGCCTGTGTTGCTTACTGTAATGGTGTAGGCAAAGGCGTAGCGCTGATGCTCGGGTTGAGATTGTTCTGGCAGGTAACGCGTGACGACGCTGACGTCGATCACATAGCGGGGCTCATGCATGCGAGAGGCCTTACTGAAAAGCACAGACAACGTTCGGAATAAAACAGCTGCCTGAGTCTAGGCTAGAGGGCGGGTGCCCGGCCAGAGGCTATGTCTGGTACGGGCACCGTTTTTTCTCAGTAATCAGTCAGCGACGGGCGCGTTAGCCGCTTTTTCGCTGAGTGTGTCGGCCAGGCGCACGAAAGCGGCGAGGTCGAGTTGCTCCGGGCGCAAGCTGCCATCGACGCCGGCGGCTTCGATTTCGTCGTTGCTGAGCAAGGCTTTAAGGGTGTTACGCAGCGTTTTGCGGCGCTGGTTGAAGGCTTCACGCACCACGCGCTCCAGCAGGCGGTGATCCTTGGCCGGGTGGGGCAGTACGTCGTGTGGCACCAGGCGGACAATCGCCGAGTCAACTTTTGGCGGCGGGTTGAAGGCGCCAGGGCCGACGTTGAACAGGTGTTCGACGCGGCAGTGGTACTGAACCATGATCGACAGACGACCCCAGTCTCCGCCGCCAGGCCCTGCTGCCATGCGCTCAACCACTTCTTTTTGCAGCATGAAGTGCATGTCGCGGATCAGCTCGGCGTTTTTCAGCAGGTGAAAAATCAGCGGCGTGGAGATGTTGTACGGCAGGTTGCCGACGACACGCAGCGTGCGTGGCGCAGCATTGAGCGTGGCGAAGTCAAACTTCAGCGCGTCGCCCTGGTGCAGGTTGAAGTTGCTCATGCCGGCAAATTGCTGATTCAGGATCGGGATCAGGTCTTTGTCCAGCTCGACAACGTCCAGTTGCCCGCCGCTGCTGAGGATGCCTTGGGTCAGTGCGCCCTGGCCCGGACCAATCTCCAGCAGGCGGTCGCCCGACTTGGCATTGATCGCGCGCAGGATGCGGTCGATAACGCCCGCATCGTGCAAGAAGTTTTGGCCAAAGCGCTTACGCGCCTTGTGTTGGTATTGCTCGGTCATAGTTGTGTCTCGGCCATCTGATAGGCGGTTTCCAGGGCGACTTGCAGACTGCCAGTGTCGATCTTGCCGCTGCCTGCCAGATCCAGGGCGGTGCCATGGTCAACAGACGTGCGGATGATCGGCAAGCCCAGGGTGATGTTGACGGCGGCGCCAAACCCTTTGTACTTGAGCACGGGCAGGCCTTGGTCGTGGTACATCGCCAGCACTGCATCGCAGTGCTCCAGATATTTGGGGGTAAACAGAGTGTCGGCAGGCAATGGGCCGCGCAGGTCCATGCCTTCGCTTCGCAGACGCTCCAGGGTGGGTTCGATGATGTCGATTTCTTCAAAGCCCAAGTGACCGCCTTCACCGGCGTGGGGATTGAGCCCGCACACGAGGATACGCGGCTGGGCGATGCCGAACTTGTGTTGCAGGTCGGCATGCAGAATTCGGGTTACCCGGGTTATGCGCTCAGGTGTGATTGCATCGGCCACCTGACGCAGCGGCAGGTGAGTGGTCACCAACGCGACGCGAAGCCCGCGCGTGGCAAGCATCATCACGACTTGCTCGGTGCCGGTCAGGTCTGCCAGAAATTCGGTGTGGCCAGAAAACGCGATGCCGCCTTCGTTGATCACGCCTTTGTGCACGGGCGCGGTGATCATGCCTGCAAAGTCGCCTGCAACACAGCCAAGGGCTGCACGGGTCAGGGTTTGCAGTACGAACGGGGCGTTGGCTTTGTCCAATGTGCCTGCGGTGACAGGGGCATTGAGCGGCGTGTCCCAGACATAGAGGCTGCCTGCAGGTGCCGGTTGGCCGGGCCAGTTGTCCGGGCTGACGGGCAGCAAACTGACAGCCACGCCCAGTTGCGCGGCCCGCTCGTGGAGCAGGTCGCGGCTGGTAATGGCAATCAGGGGATGTGGCTGGCGTTGCGAGGCGAGAAGCAGGCACAGGTCGGGACCTATGCCTGCCGGCTCGCCGGGTGTCAGTGCAAAACGCTGTGTTTTCACTGTGCTGGGTCTGCGCTCTCTGCCTGGTTGGTTGCGCCAGGGAGTTTGATTTCTACGTAGGCTTCGTCACGGATCTGACGCAGCCAGCTTTGCAGCTCTTCGTCGTACTTGCGGTTACGCAAGGCGTTCATGGCTTGCTGCTCGCGGGCCTGGGTGGTGCTGTCAGTGGAGCGACGGCCCAATACTTCCAGAACATGCCAGCCGTATTGAGTACGGAATGGCTTGGACAGGACGCCTTGTGGGGTTTCAGCCATGACTTCACGGAACTCCGGCACCAGCGCGTTCGGGTCGATCCAGTTCAGGTCGCCGCCGTTAAGGGCTGAGCCTGGGTCTTCCGAATAGGTTTTGGCCAGGGTGGCAAAGTCTTCGCCCGACTGAATGCGGTCGTAGAGTTTTTGTGCCAGTTCCTTGGTTTGCGCTTCAGTGCGGATTTCGCTTGGCTTGATCAGGATGTGACGAACATGAACTTCGTCGACCATCACGGTCTGGCCGCCGCGCTTGTCGAGCAGCTTGAGAATGATGAAGCCACCAGGCGTGCGGACCGGAGGCGTAATGTCGCCTGTCGGCATGCTGCTCAGCATACGATCGAACGGAGGTGGCAACTGGCCCGCTTTACGCCAGCCCATGTCGCCGCCATCCAGAGCGGTATCGCTGCCGGAGCGGGCGATCGCCAACTGGGCAAAGTCAGCACCTTGTTTGAGTTGCTTGTAGAGGTCTTCAGCCTTCTGGGCCGCCGCCTGGACTTCACTTGAACTCGCGCTGTCAGACGTCGGGATCAAGATGTTGGCCAGGTGGTATTCCTCGGACAATTGCGCCTTGCCCAGGTCAGAGGCGAGGAAGTTTTTCACTTCCTGATCGGTCACCTGAATACGCTCGGCCACACGGCGTTGACGTACACGGCTGATGATCATTTCGCGGCGAACCTGCTCGCGCGCATCGTCATAGGACAGGCCGTCGTGGGCCAACGCCTGACGGAACTGATCAAGGGTCATGTTATTGCGCTGGGCAATGGTGCCGATGGCCTGGTTCAGTTCTTCGTCAGTGATACGAATGCCCGAACGCTCGCCGATCTGCAGTTGCAGGTTTTCGACAATCAGACGCTCAAGCACTTGTTGGTCCAGAACGCTGGCAGGGGGGACACCCTGCCCGCGCTTGGCGATGGTTTGCTGAACTTCATGGACACGCTGGTCCAGTTGGCTCTGCATGATCACGTCGTTATCGACGATGGCCACCACCTTATCAAGGGGCTGAACTGCAGCGTGTGCCGCCGCAGTACCTAGGAACAATGCGCCCAATACTAGGGGGCGCAGACACTCAGAAAGCTTGATCTTCACGTTCACGATAACCTTGGATGCCTTTGTCGAGGAAGCTCTCTACTTTGGCGCCTGTAACGCCGCCGAGACCTTTCAGCACAATTTGAAGGAAGATCCCATGGTCGCCCTTTTCGTTTTGCGGGGCTTCTTGGGTGTATTCGTCGTTGGAAACCCAGTAGCGGCTGATCAGGCGCATTTTCCAGCAGCAGTTGTCGTACTCAAAGCCACCGAAGGCTTCCAGGGTACGGTTGCGGTTGTAATCGTACTGCCAGCGGCTGATGACGCTCCATTGCGGCACGAGCGGCCAGATCACCGAGAAGTCGTGCTGCTGGATTTTGTAGTAATCCTTGATGAAGCCAGGATCGCTCGGGGTCAGGTAATCACCGCCGAACTGCCACTTGCCGGTGTACTGGTTGTACACCACCTGGTCGTTGCGATAGCGATAGCCCAGGTTGACGACCTTGTTCGGGTTGTCTTCTGGCTGGTAGTGCATCATCGCGCTGCCAGAACGTGGGCTACGGGTTTCCGGGTCCCAGTTGTAGTCAGCGGTTGCACGCCAGTCGCGGTTGAAGCGGTAAGCGTATTCCAGTGCATATGGAGACACACGTGACGTCGAGTCATCGCGATCGTCGCTCACGCCTGGCAACTGAACCTTGCGGTCTTTGAAGTAGTACGCCTGGCCAATGCTCACGCGTTGACGCTCAAAGCCGTTTTCTTCGATCCAGCGGCTGGTCAGGCCCAGCGACAGTTTGTTTTCGTCGCCGATGCGGTCAGAGCCGGTGAAGCGGTTGTCACGCCACAGCGAGGAATAGCTGAACGAGCTTTCGCTGGTGTCGAATACAGGGATGTTCGCCTGGTCACGCTCAGGCACATACAGGTAGAACGCCCGTGGTTCCAAGGTCTGGCGGTAGTTATTGCCGAACCAGTTGGTGTTGCGGTCGAAGTACAGGCCGCTGTCAACGCTGGCGATCGGTACGCTGCGGCTGACCGAACTGTCGAACTTGTCGCCAGCCGTGACCATTTGCGTTTTGCCACGGCCATCAAGATCCAGATCGTACTGGGTGTACGCGTACTTGAGGGACGGGGTCACGAAACCGTAGCTCGAAGTCATCGGCAACGACATGGCTGGCACGAGGTTCAGACGTGTGCCGTTGGCGCGCGCCAGGCCTTGTACGTTGTTATCCAGACGCGGCGTGGTGACGCCGTATTCGTCGGTGTAGTTGCCGTTTTCCAGGTCACGCTCAAACCGCACCAGCTCGGTGTTGTAGGAGAAGTTCACGCCACCCGGGTGATACGGCAGGCCACCATTGAAGGTGAGCTGTGGCATCTGGTTGTACGGCGTGACCTGGGTCACGGTCGCCAACTGGTAAGCGTGCACGTTCAGCTTGGCGGTGAAGTCATCGCCACGGTAGCTGACAGCTGCTTGCTGGTTCAGGTAGTCACGGCTTTCGACGCCGACCTGATCACTTTGCAGATCCTGGAAGTAGTACGGATCGCTGATCTTGGTGTAGTCAACTTCGGTCAGCACGCGCGAATCAAGCCCGCCCTTGTGCTGCCAGTTGTACATGTAGCGGGTTTTTTCGTAGTCGGTCTGCAGCTTGCGATCGTCGTTGTCGTCGTTGAGGTACGCGGCACCGAACTGTCCTTCGCTGGACTCGGTCAGGTAGCGGAACTCACCTTCCATCAACAGACCGCGCTTGGTCATGTAGCGCGGGTACAACGTGGCATCGTAATTGGGTGCCAGGTTGAAGTAGTACGGGGTCACGAGCGTAAAGCCGGTGTCGGAGCTGCTGCTGAAGGACGGCGGCAGGAAACCGGACTGACGGCGATCATCGATCGGGAAGTAAATGTACGGGGTGTAAAGGACAGGAATGTCTTTAACCCGCAGTGTCACGTTGGTTGCGGTACCGAAACCGGTGGCCGGGTTCAACGTGATGTTGTTGCCTTTGAGCTGCCAGGCGTTGCTGTTCGGTTCGCACGTGGTGTACGTACCGTCCTTGAGGCGGATGATCGCGTCTTCGGCACGTTTGGCGTACAGCGCGCTGCCGCGAATACGCGACTTGTGCAACACGTACTCGGCGTTGTCGACCTTGGCGGCACCGGTGTCCAGCTGCACATCGGCGTGGTCGCCAACCAGCAGTGCACCGTTGTCACGCAGACGCACATTGCCGCTCAACTCGCCACGGCTCTCGGCCTGGTACAAGTTGGCTTCGTCAGCCTCGACCTGCATGCTGCCCTGGCGCATGACCACATCACCGGCCAGGGTCGCGATTTGCTCTTCCTGTTGGTAGCGGGAAGCTTTGGCGCCAATGAAGGTCGGCGAATCGCTTTTGCTGGTGGTGTCACGCATGCCGGGACGCGTAGGCTCGATATAGGCGCCAGAGCAATACGGGCCGGTTTCAGCCAGTTGCGCCGGCGTGAGCTTGTCACGCGGGACCCAGTCAAGGTGGCTGTAGTCAGCACTGCGCGCCTTGAGGCCACGACCTTTGGCGGATGTCACCAGCGGGGTTTGCTCACCTTGCTCGCCAGACTCACCATTGGCTTGCGCCACAGTGCCGTTGTGCGATGGGCGTGGTGGCAATTGCGCAGTATTTGCTTTCGGCGCGCAATCCCAGCCACCCGAAGCCGATGCGGAACAGTCATACTGCTCCTCGGCAAATACGAATGGCACGGCTAGAGGTTGCATGGCCAGCAGACTGCCAGTTACCAGCAACGGAAATTTTTTACGAAACGCGGGGGATTTCAATGCCATCTTATTAGTCCGGGCTTCCTGCGTGCCATCAGCCCGCGGTGGGGGGACCGCACGCCTATCGATGGTCTGGAAAAGATTCTGGATAATAAAGCATGACCCGCTTGACGGCTAGCGCCGTCGGAGACCCTTGTAATGCCTGACCAAGATGTACGCTTGCAACACCTGAATGTTTGGCTTGATGAACAGTTGCACACCTTGTTCGAGAACGAGGGATGGGGTCCCGTGCCCCCGGCCACATTGACTGCGGCCAGCAGTGACGCGAGTTTCCGACGCTACTTCCGATGGGAGGGCGAGGGCCGCAGTTTTATCGTGATGGACGCTCCTCCGCCCCAGGAAAACTGCCAACCTTTCGTCGAAATCGCAGATTTATTGCGTACCAGCTGGATAAATGTTCCAAAAATTTACGCTCAAGACCTGGAGCGCGGGTTCCTTTTGCTCAACGATCTGGGCAATAAAACCTTTTTGGACGTGATCAACAGCAGCAACGCCGATGAATTGTTCAAGGACGCCATCGAAGCCTTGCTGGCCTTCCAGCAATTGCCGATGACGGCCCCTTTGCCCAGCTATGACGTGGCCTTGCTGCGCCGCGAGCTTGAGCTGTTCCCGGAGTGGTACGTGCGCCGCCATTTGGGCGTCGAGTTCACCGAGCAACAATTGGCGGCCTGGCAGCGTGTCAGCACGCTGTTGATCGACAGCGCACTGGCGCAGCCCCAAGTGTTGGTGCACCGCGACTTTATGCCGCGCAACCTGATGCTCAGTATTCCCAACCCCGGCGTGCTGGATTTTCAGGATGCCGTGTATGGCCCGGTGACCTATGACATCACCTGCCTGTTCAAAGACGCGTTCCTGAGTTGGCCCGAAGAGCGCGTGCGCGCCTGGCTGGAAGACTACTGGAAGCTGGCCTTGCCGCTGGGTATTCCGGTGGGTGCCAATTTTGAAGAGTTCTTGCGGGCCAGTGATTTGATGGGCGTGCAGCGCCACTTGAAAGTGATCGGCATCTTTGCCCGTATTTGCCACCGTGATGGCAAACCCCGCTACCTGGCCGACGTGCCGCGCTTCTTCTCTTATATAGAAGCGGTTCTGGCGCGCCGTCCTGAACTGGCTGAGCTGGGTGAGTTGTTCGCCAGCCTGCGCCTTTCGGCCGAGACCCCTGCATGAAAGCGATGATTTTGGCTGCGGGCAAAGGCGAACGCCTGCGCCCGTTAACCCTGCACACGCCTAAACCGTTGATTCGCGCAGGCGGCGTGCCATTAATCGAGTACCACCTGCGCGCGCTAGCAGCGGCAGGTTTTACCGAAATCGTGATCAATCACGCCTGGCTCGGCCAGCAGATCGAAGACCACCTGGGCGATGGTGCACGCTTTGGCGTGAGCATTCAGTACTCCGCCGAAGGCGAGCCGCTGGAAACCGGTGGAGGCATTTTTAAAGCCTTGCCGCTGTTGGGCGATAAACCTTTTGTCGTGGTTAACGGCGACATCTGGACCGATTACGATTTCGCCGGGTTGCGCCAACCCCTGGCCGGGCAGGCGCATTTAGTGCTGGTGGACAACCCGGCGCATCATCCCGCCGGCGATTTTTCGCTGATTGATGGTCGCGTGCAGGACGCGCTGCCCGGTGCCGACACGCTGACTTACAGCGGGATTGCGGTCTTGAGCCCGACGCTGTTTGACGGCTCGACAGCGGGGGCATTCAAGCTGGCGCCTTTGCTGCGCACCGCCATGGCTGCAGGTGCAGTGACAGGCGAGCGCTTGCAGGGGCAGTGGGTGGATGTCGGTACACATGAACGGTTGGCAGAGGCTGAGTTGTTGATTAAGGGCAAACACTAAGATGCTGTGGCCAGGGACTCTGATCGGAGCCGGGGCTGGCTTTTTCATCGCCAGCATTCCGGGGGCCATGCTTGGCGCCTTGTTGGGGCAAGCCCTTGACCGGCGCTTGCAACTTCACAGTTGGGCGCAATTGCGTGAGCGTCTGGGTGGCCGCCCGGCCTTGCGCAATGATGAGCTGCTGTTTGTTTTACTCGGTCGGCTGGCCAAGAGCGGCGGGCGGGTTGTGGATAAACATATCGAACAGGCGCGCCAGGAAATGCGCCAGCTCGACATGAATCCGGCCGCGCAGCAGCGTGCGATTGCCGCGTTTAACCGGGGCAAGTCCGGGCATGACTCGTTGCGCGGTTATCTGCTGCGCCTGCGGGCTCAGCCAACGGCGGCCGAAGGCGTGTTGCGTGCCTGTTGGCGAATGATCGTGGCGGACGGGCGGGTTGACCCCAAAGAGAGAACATTAATTTTTCAGTGGGGCCGTTGGTTGGGCTGGGCCCCGCAGCAAGTGCAACTGCTGGGGGCCGATTACGAGCCGCAGAAAAAAACGCCCGCGACCCGAGGCGGCACGTACCAGCAGGCGCTGGCCTTGCTCGGCGTGACCGCGAGCACCGACCCCGAGCACATCAAACGGGCTTACCGGCGTTTGCTCAGCCGTCACCACCCGGACAAAGTGGCGGGCGCCGGTGCAACCCCGGCGCAGGTGCGTGAGGCCACCGATAAAACCCGTGAGCTGCATCACGCGTATGCGTTGATCCGTGAGTACCGCGGTTTTCGTTAGTCTGGCTTATCCACTGCCTTCGGGCTGAGCCAGCCGCGAACCCTGCGCAACAGTTGTTCCTGCTCAGCCTCGCGATTGCCGGCAATGGTGTCCAGACCGACCTGGTTAAAATTTGAGCGATCCATGCGTTTGCTGGCGTGTAGCCGTTGCAAGGCGGCTTTGCGCATAAGCGGTTTGTCTTTGTAGAACACATCCAGAAGTTCAACCGAGAGCGCCGGGGCCAATACATTGATATCGGGTTCGACCTGAGCGGGTGACTGCGCTGCCACCAGGATCAGCTTTTGCACCTGCTTGGGCTGCTTTTCGTTCAGGTAACGCGTTGCCCAATAAGCCCCCGTGCCGTGCCCGAGCAGCACAATACTGCGCGTGTGTTGCTGCTGAGCGAAGGCAATGGCCGCGTCGATGCGGGCGAAAATGCGCTCGGCATCAGCGTTGGTCAGCGCTTCCAGGGTTTGCTCGGGTTGCAGCTCGGTGTCCGGGTTCTCGGTACCGACACTGGCGGCCTGCTCGATGGGTTTGGCTGTGGTGCTGGCCTCTTTACTGCTACTGTTCGGCGCGGGCTCTGTAGGAGTTTTCTCTGGTTCGGCCGCGCGCGGTTGGCTGGCTTCGCTGCGCAGGTCAGGCAAGCTCAGGCTGAGGCTGGCCCAGTTGGCGTCTGGCAGTTTGTTGCGCAATGGGCCTACGACCCGTGGCCAGTCCGCGTTTTCACCAGCACCGGGGACGATCACCACGACGCCGCTGGGGTCACTGCTGTTGGCCGGTTTCCAGAGCGCCAGAAAAGTGTCCTGCGCGGCTTGCAGGTGTTGCTGCTCAGCGGCCGGCACTTGTCGTTCAAGTGCAGTGGCATCTTCCTGGCTGCGTTCAGGCAAGGGTTGACGCACCACGGGTGCGGGTTGCGCGGGTGTGGTGTCGGGAGCTGGCTCGGCCGCCAGGACCGGTAAGGCAGATGACAGGTACAACGCCGCCAACGCTAGGCGCAAAGAAGACATAAGTAATTCCAGGCCAGAAGTTATCCCGGCAGCGTAATGGGTGTGAGTGTTGCGATGAAGCGTTTTTGCTATCTGTTGGTTATCGGCTGGTTGTGGCTGCCCTTGATGGGGCACGCGGCGTCCATCCCGGCTGCGCAATTAAGTCCCGAGCAACAGCAATGGCTGGCGCAGCATAAAGCGCTGCGGGTCGGCCTGGTATTGCAGGCGCCTTATGCCACGTTTGACCAACGCTTGCAGCAGTTGTCCGGGGCCAATGTTGAGCTGATGAAATGGCTGGCGCAGAGCCTGGACATTGACCTGACCTGGCGCACCTACCCGGACCTTGAACAGTTGGAGAAGGCCGCGCGTGAGGGGCAAATCGACATCGCGCCGGGGCTTAAGCAAACCCCAGCCGGGCTGCGCGTGTGGATTTTTTCTGACCCTTATATGCGGGTCCCGCAATTGTTGGTCGGTGAACGCAATGGCTCAGGTTCGGTAGACCTTGATCGCATCGACAGCAAAACCCGTGTCGCCGTGCGGATGCCCAGTGCGACGGCAGATTTTTTGCGCTCCAGTTATCCAGGGCTCAATCTGCAAGGCGTGCCGCTGGAGCGTCAGGCCCTGCAACTCCTGCTGAGTCAGCAAGCCACCTATGCGGTGATTGATGAAGCGCAACTGGCGCGGCTTTCTGCCGAGCCTGAGTTCACAGCGTTGGCAGTGGTTGGCGACATTGGCTTGCCGCAGCTCTTGCGGGTGGGTACGCGCCGGGACTTGCCCGAGCTGGCTGGCATCGTGGAGCGCGGGCTCCATGCGATACCGGCACGGGACATGGAACAACTGCACACGCGCTGGCTGCAGCCCAAGTTCGCGCGCTCAACCCATTCCCCCGGCTTCTGGCAAAACCTCGTGCTGTTGTTCGCAGCGCTGATGTTGGCCAGCATGGCCATTGTGGTGTGGCAGCGCCGCCAGCAGAGTGTTCTGGAGCAGGCGTTGTTGAAAGCCCGCGAAGACCTCGCCGAGGGGGCTGCCAGCGCCGAGGCCCTGCGCCTGACGCAGTTTTCCATCGACAAAAGCCCGGTGGGCATTTTATGGGTTAACTGGGACAGCCATGTCCGGTATGCCAATCAGGCGGCCGAAAGCATGTTGGGGTATTCACTTGGCGCGGTGCTCGACCGACCATTGAGTGATTTCGAGCCAGGCCTGAACATGGACCGCTGGTTGGGCTTGTGGCGCCGCGCGCGGGGTAACGAGGACACGGCGCAGCGCATGGAAGCGATTTGCGTGCGGGCTGATGGCAGCGAGTTCCCGGCTGACGTGACCTTGAGCTTCCTGCGCTTTAAACAGGCCGAATACCTGGTGGTTTACCTGCATGACATCACCGAGCGCCGCCGTGTACAGGCTGCCCTGCAAGAAAGCGATGCGCGCCTGCAAGGCATTGCAGCCAACGTGCCGGGGCTTGTGTTTCGATTGGAGCGCTCGTTGCTGACGGGCGAGTTGGACTTCCCTTACATCAGTGAAGGCAGCGAGAGCCTGGTGGGGTTTTCTCCGGCGACCTTACGCCGACATGATGTTGGCCTGCGCAGCCTCGTGCATCCGGATGACAGAGCTGATTACCATCGGGTGCAGGACGTGGCCATAGACAGTGACAGCGACTGGTCGTGGCAAGGGCGAATCCTGACCCGCGAAGGGCTGCAACGCTGGGCCGAGATCAAAGCCATTACCCGCCGTCTTGAAGACGGTACGGTGGTTTGGGACGGGATTGTCTGGGACATCAGCGAGAGCAAGCGCATCGAGCTGGAGCTGGACAGCTCGCGCGGTCAGCTTCGTGAGTTGTCAGCGCACCTGGAGAGCGTGCGCGAGGAAGAAAAGGCGCGAATTGCCCGCGAGGTTCATGACGAGCTGGGGCAAATGCTCACGGTGCTTAAACTCGAAACCTCGATGTGTGAGCTGGCCTATGCGGACCTTGATCCGGGGTTGCGTGAGCGGCTCAATAGTATGAAAAAACTCATCGCCCAGTTGTTCCAGCTCGTGCGTGATGTGGCCACGGCCTTGCGCCCGCCGATTCTGGATGCCGGGATCAGCTCGGCGATTGAGTGGCAGGCCCGTCGTTTTGAAGCACGCTCGAATATCCCGTGTCTGGTACAAGTCCCTGAACAACTGCCGCCGTTGAGTGCGGCCAAGGAAGTGGGCCTGTTCCGGATTTTGCAGGAAGCCCTGACCAACGTGCTGCGCCACGCCGATGCGCAAACGGTTGAGTTGACCTTGAGTGTCGAAGGTCGGGAGTTGTGCCTGACCATCAGTGATGATGGCCGCGGCTTTGAACCGACGGCCGGGCGCTCGACCTCCTTCGGCCTGGTGGGCATGCGCGAGCGCGTCCTGATGCTTGGCGGCACCCTGGACCTGCACAGTGAACCGGGCGAGGGCACTACCCTGGCGGTGCGCGTGCCATTGATTCAACGCCAGCCAGACCCAAGTGATTCTGAATAAGGAAGGACCTGTGATTCGTGTACTGGTAGCAGAAGATCACACCATCGTTCGTGAAGGCATCAAGCAATTGATCGGCCTGGCGAAAGACTTGTTGGTGGTGGGCGAGGCGAGCAATGGCGAGCAGTTGCTTGAAACCTTGCGCCATGTGCCGTGTGAAGTGGTGCTGCTGGATATCTCCATGCCGGGGGTGAATGGGCTGGAGGCCATCCCGCGGATTCGTGCGTTGAACAACCCGCCGGTTATTTTGGTGTTGTCGATGCACGACGAAGCGCAAATGGCGGCCCGTGCCTTGAAGTTTGGCGCGGCGGGCTATGCCACTAAAGACAGCGACCCGGCACTGCTGTTGTCCGCCATTCGCAAGGTGGCCGCGGGCGGGCGCTATATCGACCCGGAGCTGGCAGATCGCATGGTGTTTGAGGTGGGACTGACGGATGAGCGGCCGCTGCACGCGTTGTTGTCCGAGCGTGAGTTTTCGGTGTTTGAGCGCCTGGCTCAAGGCGCGAACGTCAACGACATTGCCCAGCAACTGGCGCTGAGCAGCAAGACCATCAGCACCCATAAAGCGCGTTTGATGCAGAAGCTCAACGTTACTTCGCTGGCGGAGTTGGTGAAGTATGCGATGGAGCATAAGTTGATCTAAACCGTAGGAGCGAGCTTGCCTCGCGATTTTTAGAAGGCAAAAAAGATCGCGAGGCAAGCTCGCCCCTACAGTTTTTTTGGGTGTGCATATCTGTTTGCGACAGTTTTGTGACGGCTCTCAACGTAGTCGTTGGGCCGGGTGGCAGGGGGCGTTCTGTTTGCGACATTGCTATAGGGCAATCCCTACAAAAAGCCTTCCAGCCTGCTGATGTAAATCTCTCCTGCGCCCCGATTTCTGCGGGCTGGCACCTTCTTTAGTCTTGGATTACAGCAGTCCAAAACAAAAGGTGCGGTTATGAGTGAGGTCGGTGCAAGCGCTGGGGCGAGTGATGTATTGGTCAGCTTCCGTGGCGTGCAAAAGAGCTATGACGGCGAAAACCTGATCGTCAAAGATCTTAATCTGGATATTCGCAAAGGCGAGTTTCTGACCTTGCTCGGACCGTCCGGTTCGGGCAAAACCACCAGTCTGATGATGCTGGCCGGCTTTGAAACGCCGACCGCTGGCGAGATTTTGCTGGCCGGGCGGGCCATCAATAATGTGCCGCCGCACAAGCGCGACATCGGTATGGTGTTTCAGAACTACGCCTTGTTCCCGCACATGACGGTGGCCGAAAACCTCGGGTTTCCGTTGACGGTGCGCGGCCTGAACCGCACCGATGTCAGCGAGCGGGTGAAAAAAGTCCTCAGCATGGTCCAGCTCGACGCGTTTGCGCAGCGTTATCCGGCGCAATTGTCGGGTGGCCAGCAGCAGCGCGTTGCCCTGGCGCGGGCGCTGGTGTTCGAACCGCAGTTGGTCCTGATGGACGAACCATTGGGCGCACTGGACAAACAGCTGCGTGAACACATGCAGATGGAGATCAAGCACCTGCACCAACGCCTGGGCGTGACCGTGGTGTACGTGACCCACGACCAGGGCGAAGCGCTGACGATGTCGGACCGGGTGGCGGTGTTCCATCAGGGCGAGATCCAGCAAATTGCCCCGCCGCGTACCCTCTACGAAGAACCTAAAAACACCTTTGTGGCCAACTTTATTGGCGAAAACAACCGCCTCAGCGGCCGCCTGCACAGCCAGGACGGAGAGCGCTGCGTGGTCGAGTTGAGCCGTGGCGAGAAGGTGCAGGCGCTGGCCGTGAATGTGGGCCGCACGGGCGATCCGGTGACGCTGTCAATTCGTCCCGAGCGCATCACCCTCAAGGACGCGAGCGAGTCCTGCGCCAACCGTTTCTCGGGGCGTGTCGAAGAATTTATCTATCTGGGCGACCACGT
This sequence comes from Pseudomonas sp. FSL R10-0399, assembly GCF_009600165.1. Classification (NCBI taxonomy): domain Bacteria; kingdom Pseudomonadati; phylum Pseudomonadota; class Gammaproteobacteria; order Pseudomonadales; family Pseudomonadaceae; genus Pseudomonas; species Pseudomonas sp. FSL R10-0399. The sequence continues at coordinate 22,762 of NZ_WIWK01000023.1, read as the reverse complement.
CCGGGTTCGTCTGGAAGTCTGCGGCAAGACCGATTTCTTTGTGAAACAGCCGATTGCCGAGCTGGACCCCACCCTGGCCGTCGGCGATGTCGTGCCGCTGGGCTGGCAAGTCGAACATGTACGTGCGCTGGACCCTGTATTAGAGGCGAATTGATCGCCCGTCTTCACCTACCCTGCACAGCGGAGAACACACAATGCACAAGACTTTAAAGTTAACGGCTCTGAGCCTCGGCCTGATGTTTGCGGGCAGTGCGCTGGCCGCGACTGACCTGACCGTAGTGTCGTTTGGCGGCGCGAACAAGGCGGCGCAGGTCAAAGCGTTTTACCAGCCGTGGGAAACCAAGGGCGACGGCAAAATCATCGCCGGTGAGTACAACGGTGAAATGGCCAAAATCAAGGCCATGGTCGACACCAAAAGCATCTCTTGGGACCTGGTAGAAGTTGAGTCGCCAGAACTGGCCCGTGGTTGCGATGAAGACATGTTTGAAGCGTTGGACCCTGCACTGTTCGGCAACCCGGACCAGTACGTCAAAGGCGCAATCCAGACCTGCGGCGCGGGCTTCTTCGTGTGGTCAACGGTGCTGGCTTACAACGCGGACAAACTGAAAACTGCTCCGACCAGCTGGGCGGATTTCTGGGACACGCAAAAATTCCCTGGCAAGCGCGGTTTGCGTAAAGGCGCCAAATACACCCTCGAATTTGCCTTGATGGCCGACGGCGTGGCGCCGAAAGATGTGTACACCGTGCTGGCGAGCAAGGACGGGCAGAACCGCGCCTTCAAAAAACTCGATGAGCTCAAGCCTTTCATCCAATGGTGGGAAGCGGGCGCTCAGCCGCCGCAGTACCTGGCCTCTGGCGATGTGGTCATGAGCTCGGCGTACAACGGCCGGATCGCTGCGGTACAAAAAGAAAGCAATCTGAAGATCGTCTGGAATGGCGGCATTTATGACTTCGATGCGTGGGCCATCCCTAAAGGCCTGAGCAAGGCTAAAGCCGACGTGGCGAAGAAGTTCATGGCTTTCACCTTGCAGCCGCAACAGCAGAGTCTCTACTCGCAAAACATTGCGTACGGCCCGGCGAACAAAGAAGCCATGCCTTTGCTGCCTAAAGACGTGCAGGAAGATATGCCGACCGCCCCGCAAAACATCGTTAATCAGGTGCAAATCGACGTCAGCTTCTGGGCTGATAACGGTGAGCAACTGGAGCAGCGTTTCAACGCCTGGGCTGCCAAGTAAGCAGTACGCAACTGCGGCGTGGCTGATCTGGCCACGCCGCCATCGTTTAAAGATTTCCGGAGTTCGCCATGGCCATCGCCGTTCCCCTGAACGAGGTCTCCAACACGTCGTTGAAAAAACGCCTAAAGCGTGCCGAACGGGTTAATCGCTGGAAAGCGCAGGCCCTGATCGCACCGTTGGTTATTTTCTTGTTGCTGGTGTTCCTGGTGCCCATCGCGGCCCTGCTCTACAAAAGTGTCGGTAACCCGGAAGTGGTAGAGGGCTTGCCGCGTACGGTGGTGGCCGTGCACAGCTGGGACGGTAAGGGGTTGCCCGCTGAGCCGGTGTACCAGGCGTTGAGTGAAGACTTGGCCGAAGCCCGCAAGAATCAAGTGCTGGGTGATTTGTCCAAGCGTCTGAATATGGAATTGGCCGGCTACCGCAGCCTGCTGATGAAAACCGCCAAGGGCTTGCCGTTCAAGGCGCAGCCAGCGTCTTACAAAGACGCGATGGAAGGCCTGGACGAGCGCTGGGGCGACCCGGCTTATTGGCAGGCAATCAAGCGCAACACCTCAAGCGTTACCCCGTTTTACCTGTTGGCCTCCGTTGATCACCGTATCGACGACTTGGGCGAAATAGCCCCGGCCACTCCGGATCAGTCGATCTATCTGGACATTTTTGCGCGTACGTTCTGGATGGGTTTTGTCATCACGTGCATCTGCCTGGTGCTGGCGTATCCGCTGGCGTACCTGTTGGCCAACTTGCCGGCACGCAAAAGCAACCTGTTGATGATTCTGGTGCTGTTGCCGTTCTGGACCTCGGTGCTGGTTCGGGTCGCGGCCTGGATTGTCTTGTTGCAATCGGGTGGCCTGATCAATAGCGGGCTGATGAGCCTGGGCATTATTGATAAGCCGCTGGAGCTGGTGTTCAACCGCACCGGTGTCTACATCGCGATGGTGCACATCTTGTTGCCGTTCATGATTCTGCCGATCTACAGCGTGATGAAAGGCATTTCTCCGACCTATATGCGCGCTGCGATCTCACTCGGTTGCCATCCGTTTGCCAGTTTCTGGCGAGTGTATTTCCCACAGACCTATGCCGGTGTGGGCGCGGGTTGCTTGCTGGTGTTCATCATTGCGATTGGCTACTACATCACCCCGGCCTTGCTGGGCAGCCCGAACGATCAAATGGTCAGCTACTTCGTGGCGTTCTACACCAACACCAGCATCAACTGGGGTATGGCGACGGCATTGGGCGGCCTGCTGCTGTTGGCGACCGTGGTGCTTTATCTGATTTACAACTGGCTGGTAGGCGCAAGCCGCCTGCGCTTGAGCTAAGGAGACCGCCATGCTGAGTCCTTATATGTCGCCCATTGAGCGGGTGTGGTTTTACAGCTTGCGCATTCTGTGCGGGTTGATCCTGTTGTTTCTGATTTTGCCGGTGCTGGTGATCATCCCGTTGTCGTTCAACTCGGGCAGCTTTCTGGTGTATCCGTTGCAGGGCTTTTCGCTGCACTGGTACCAGGATTTCTTTGGCTCGGCGGAGTGGATGCGGGCCTTGAAAAACAGCGTGATCGTGGCGCCTGCCGCGACCGTGCTGGCCATGGTGTTTGGTACGTTGGCGGCCATTGGCCTGACCCGGGGGCACTTCCCGGGCAAGGCGCTGGTGATGGCCTTGGTCATCTCGCCGATGGTGGTGCCGGTGGTGATTATCGGTGTGGCCAGCTACTTGTTCTTTGCGCCACTGGGCCTGGGTAACAGCTACTTTTCGTTGATCGTGGTGCACGCGGTGTTGGGCGTGCCGTTTGTGATCATCACCGTGTCGGCGACCTTGCAGGGCTTCAACCAGAACCTGGTGCGTGCTGCGGCCAGCCTGGGGGCTTCGCCGCTGACGGCGTTCCGTCGGGTGACCTTGCCACTGATTGCGCCGGGGGTGATTTCGGGGGCGTTGTTTGCCTTTGCGACCTCGTTTGATGAAGTGGTCGTGACCCTGTTTCTGGCCGGGCCCGAACAAGCGACCTTGCCACGGCAGATGTTCAGCGGCATCCGCGAAAACCTCAGCCCGACCATTGCCGCCGCGGCGACGTTGTTGATTGCCTTCTCGGTGGTGTTGCTGCTGACCCTGGAATGGCTGCGCGGGCGCAGCGAAAAAATGCGCACAGCCCAGGCATAAGGGTTACATCCAGCACGCATCCCATAAGGGATAGTCCCCGATTCGTGCGGCCAGGCCCGCACGGATCGGGTTTTGTACGATGTAGCGGGCGGTTTCTTTGAGGTCATCTTCACGGCGCAATGCCCTGTCGTGATAACCCTTTTGCCATAGTCGACCGCTGGACTGGCTGGCGTTGTTAACGGTCACGCTGCTGCGTGACTTGATACGGCACATTAATTCGCCCAGTGTTTTGTTGTTCAGTTCGACTAACCAATGAAAATGGTCCGGCATCACGACCCATGCCTTTGATGTCACGATGCCTTCGTCATGGGCTTGTTTAAATTGATCGACTAAAAGCCTGCCTAACTGAAAGTCTTCAAACACTGGACGCCGTTGATCAGTCACCGTGGTGAGTAGATACAGTCGTCCTGGTTCGCAGTAGCGGCCTTTTAATAGGCGATTGCTGGTATAGCAACGCGGCATTCCTTTGCCCTCGTCTAGGTCCGTGTTTTTTAAAACTAGCCGTTGGGCGTAGACGGAGCCGCCTTCTTTATTCGCAAGATATTGCTGGAAGGTCCTTTGGCCCTTATCGCAGCCTGCGGCAGCGACTACATAGGTATGCGCCCTGTAGTCGCTGCCGCAGGCTGCGATCGGGCGCGAAGCGGTCGTGAAGTTGGCTTTGGGCGCCAATCATCACGGTGCGGTGGCGCTTCTTGGCAGGGCGTATACAATGCCCGCCACCGTGATTTGCTTATTAAAAGGTGCGTTATGCAGCCCTTCGCTATTGCCCCATCGATTCTCTCTGCCGATTTCGCCCGCCTGGGCGAGGAAGTCGACAATGTGCTCGCCGCGGGCGCTGATATCGTGCACTTCGATGTCATGGACAATCATTACGTCCCCAACCTGACCATCGGCCCGATGGTCTGCGCCGCGCTGCGCAAGTACGGCATCACCGCGCCCATCGATGCCCATTTGATGGTCAGCCCGGTCGACCGGATCATTGGCGACTTTATCGAAGCCGGGGCGACTTACATCACCTTCCACCCCGAAGCCACTCAGCACATTGACCGCTCTTTGCAGTTGATCCGCGAAGGCGGTTGCAAGGCGGGCCTGGTGTTTAACCCGGCCACGCCGCTGGATGTGCTCAAGTACGTGATGGACAAGGTCGACATGGTCTTGCTGATGAGCGTGAACCCGGGCTTCGGCGGGCAGAAGTTCATTCCCGGTACGTTGAACAAGCTGCGGGAAGCCCGTGCACTGATCGACGCTTCGGGCCGTGATATCCGCCTGGAAATCGATGGTGGCGTGAACGTCGGCAATATCCGTGAAATCGCTGAAGCCGGTGCAGACACCTTTGTCGCCGGTTCGGCCATTTTCAACACGCCGAACTACGAAGAAGTCATCCAGAAAATGCGCGCCGAGCTAGCGTTGGCGCGCCCATGAGCCGTTTTGAGCAGTCGCTTCAGGGGCCGCTGCCTAAACTGGTGATGTTCGATCTGGATGGAACCTTGATCGACTCGGTTCCAGATCTGGCCGTCGCCGTTGAGAGCATGCTGCTCAAACTGGGGCGCCCACCGGCGGGCATCGAGAACGTGCGGATGTGGGTCGGAAACGGTGCGCCGTTGCTGGTGCGTCGTGCGCTGGCGGGCAACATGGACGCCAAGGGCGTCGATGACGCCGAAGCCGAGCAGGCGCTGGAGATTTTTATGGAAGCCTACGCGGGCGGCCATGAACATACCAAGGTTTACCCGGGTGTGCGCGAAAGCCTCAAGTGGCTGCAAAAGCAGGGCGTTGAAATGGCCCTGATTACCAACAAACCCGAGCGGTTTGTGGCGCCCCTGCTGGATGAGATGAAGTTGGGCCGGTTTTTTCGCTGGATTGTCGGCGGCGATACCATGCCGCAGAAAAAGCCGGACCCTGCAGCGCTGTTTTTTGTCATGAAAATGTCCGGTGTAACCCCGCAAGAGTCGCTGTTTGTCGGCGATTCGCGCAATGACGTGCTGGCGGCCAAGGCCGCAGGTGTACGCTGTGTTGCGCTGAGTTACGGCTATAACCATGGCCGACCGATTGCCGAAGAGTCACCGGATGCAGTTATTGATAACCTGCAAGAGCTGATAGCCGGTTGCTTAGATTCGGCGCCTGAGATAACGTTGGGCGCTCCTGTTCACCCCTCTCAAAGAGATTCCATCGTGGTGGTCACTCGCAAACTCTGGATGAAAGTTATCAAGGCCCTGGCCCGTTGGCGTTGGCGCGCCTGACTTTTATCTGGCCGCAGATCCGGCACGTTTGCATACCTGACTGTTTTACCTCAGACCACGAGGCACCTCATGATCCGCGAAGAATTCCTGCGCTTGGCCGCTGCTGGCTACAACCGTATCCCGCTTGCACGTGAAACCCTTGCCGACTTCGACACGCCGCTGTCGATCTACCTGAAACTGGCCGACCAGCCCAACTCCTATCTGCTGGAGTCGGTGCAGGGCGGCGAGAAGTGGGGGCGTTATTCGATCATTGGTTTGCCATGCCGCACGGTGTTGCGTGCCCATGAGCAACAGATCCGCATCACCCACGACGGTGTAGAAATCGAAGCTCACGAGGTTGAAGACCCGTTGGCTTTCGTTGAGGCGTTCAAGGCGCGTTACAACGTACCGACCATTGCCGGTCTGCCGCGTTTTAACGGCGGTCTGGTGGGTTATTTCGGTTACGACTGCGTGCGTTATGTCGAGAAGCGTTTGGGTAAATGCCCGAACCCGGACCCGCTGGGTGTGCCGGACATTTTGCTGATGGTGTCGGACGCTGTCGTGGTGTTCGATAACCTGGCCGGCAAGATGCACGCAATTGTGCTGGTGGATCCGTCTGAGGCTGATGCCTATGACCAGGGCCAGGCGCGTCTTGAGGCGTTGCTTGAGCAGTTGCGCCAACCGATTGCCCCGCGCCGTGGCCTGGATTTCACCCAGCAGCAAGCCGCTGATCCGGTGTTCCGTTCCAGCTTTACCCAGGCCGATTACGAAAAAGCCGTCGATACGATCAAGGACTACATCCTGGCGGGCGACTGCATGCAGGTTGTGCCGTCGCAGCGCATGTCGATCGACTTCAAGGCCGCGCCGATTGATCTGTACCGCGCGCTGCGTTGCTTCAACCCGACGCCGTATATGTACTTCTTCAACTTTGGTGACTTCCACGTGGTGGGCAGTTCGCCGGAAGTGCTGGTGCGGGTGGAAGACAATCTGATTACCGTGCGCCCGATTGCCGGGACTCGCCCACGCGGCGCCACGGAAGAAGCGGACCTGGCGCTGGAAAAAGACCTGCTGGGGGATGACAAGGAAATTGCCGAGCATTTGATGCTGATTGACCTTGGGCGTAACGACACGGGGCGCGTCTCGGAAACCGGTTCGGTGAAGCTCACCGAGAAGATGGTGATCGAGCGTTACTCCAACGTGATGCACATTGTGTCTAACGTCACTGGCCAGCTCAAAAGCGGCCTGACCGCAATGGACGCGTTGCGCGCCATTTTGCCTGCGGGCACGTTGTCGGGTGCGCCGAAAATTCGCGCGATGGAGATCATCGACGAACTGGAACCAGTCAAGCGTGGCGTGTATGGCGGCGCAGTCGGTTATTTCGCCTGGAACGGCAACATGGACACGGCCATCGCGATTCGGACCGCCGTGATCAAAGATGGCGAATTGCACGTACAAGCCGGTGGCGGCATTGTCGCTGACTCGGTACCGGCCCTGGAGTGGGAAGAGACGCTGAATAAACGTCGCGCGATGTTTCGTGCCGTAGCGCTCGCTGAACAAACCCCCGCATCCGACGCCTGAGGCGCTTTGCCATGTTGCTGATGATCGACAATTACGACTCTTTTACTTACAACGTCGTGCAATACCTCGGCGAGTTGGGTGCCGAGGTCAAAGTGGTGCGCAACGACGAATTGACCGTGGCCCAGATCGAGGCGCTCAAGCCTGAGCGCATTGTGGTCTCGCCCGGCCCGTGCACGCCTAATGAGGCGGGCATTTCCCTTGAAGCGATCAAGTACTTTGCCGGCAAGCTGCCGATTCTGGGTGTGTGCCTGGGCCATCAGTCCATCGGCCAGGCTTTTGGCGGTGACGTAGTTCGCGCCCGGCAAGTGATGCACGGTAAAACCAGCCCGGTCTATCACCTGGACACGGGTGTATTCCAGGGCCTGAACAACCCGCTGACCGTGACGCGTTACCACTCGCTGGTGGTCAAGCGCGAAACCCTGCCGGAGTGCCTGGAGCTCACGGCCTGGACGCAACACGCCGATGGTTCGGTTGACGAGATCATGGGCCTGCGCCACAAAACGCTGAACATCGAAGGGGTGCAATTTCACCCGGAGTCGATTCTGACTGAGCAGGGCCACGAATTGTTCGCTAACTTCCTCAAACAAACTGACGGCACGCGCTAAGGACTTCTTATGGATATCAAAACAGCCCTGAGCCGTATCGTCGGTCACCTTGATTTGAGCGAAGCCGAGATGCGCGATGTGATGCGCGACATCATGACCGGCCAATGTACCGAAGCACAGATTGGCGCGTTCATGATGGGCATGCGCATGAAGAGCGAAAGCATCGACGAAATCGTCGGTGCCGTCACGGCCATGCGTGAGTTGGCGGACAAGGTCGAGCTCAATACCCTGGACGGCGTGGTGGATATCGTTGGCACCGGGGGCGATGGCGCGAACATTTTCAACGTCTCCACGGCGTCTGCCCTGGTGATTTCTGCTGCCGGATGCACGGTGGCCAAACACGGTAACCGTGCGGTGTCGGGCAAGAGCGGCAGTGCCGACCTGCTCGAGGCTGCCGGTGTGTACCTGAACCTGACACCTGTTCAGGTGGCGCGTTGCATCGACAGCGTCGGCATTGGCTTTATGTTTGCCCAGTCCCATCACGGCGCCATGAAGCACGCGGCGGTCCCGCGTCGCGACCTGGGGCTGCGCACCCTGTTCAACATGCTTGGCCCGCTTACGAATCCGGCTGGTGTGTTGCATCAAGTGGTCGGGGTGTTCAACCAAGCGCTGTGCCGTCCGCTGGCTGAAGTGTTGCAGCGTCTGGGCAGCAAACACGTGCTGGTGGTGCATTCGCAAGACGGTCTGGATGAGTTCAGCCTGGCCGCACCGACGTTTGTGGCTGAGCTGAAAAAAGGTGAAATCACTGAGTACTGGGTTCAGCCAGAAGACTTGGGTATAAAGAGCCAGAGTTTGTTTGGCCTAGTGGTGGATAGCCCGGCGCAATCATTGGAGCTGATCCGCGATGCCTTGGGCCGTCGCAAAACTGAGGCTGGCCAGAAGGCCGCTGAAATGATCGTACTCAATGCAGGCGCTGCGTTGTATGCCGCTGACCTTGCCTACACGCTCAAAGAGGGTGTGGCCTTGGCCCACGATGCGTTGCACACAGGTCTGGCGCGAGAAAAACTCGAAGAGCTGGGCGCCTTTACCGCGATCTTCAAGCAGGAGAATGAAGCATGAGTGTGCCTACCGTTCTGGAAAAAATTCTGGCGCGTAAAGTTCAAGAAGTCGCCGAGCGCAGCGCACGCGTGAGCCTGGCGGAGCTTGAAGGTCTGGCGGCTCAGGCAGATCCTGTACGCGGTTTTGCCAAAGCCTTGTTGGCTCAGGCCAAGCTGAAGCAACCGGCTGTGATTGCCGAAATTAAAAAGGCATCGCCGAGCAAGGGCGTGATCCGCGAAGATTTTGTTCCGGCCGACATTGCCAAAAGTTATGAGCTGGGCGGCGCAACGTGTTTATCGGTATTGACCGACGTTGACTACTTTCAGGGCTCCGATGCTTACCTGCAACAAGCCCGTGCGGCGTGCAAGTTGCCGGTGATCCGCAAGGACTTCATGATCGATCCTTATCAGATCGTTGAAGCGCGCGCATTGGGGGCGGATTGCGTTTTGCTGATCGTCTCTGCGCTGGATGACGTGAAGATGGCCGAGCTGGCTGCCGTTGCCAAAAGCGTCAACCTGGATGTGCTGGTTGAAGTGCACGATGCCGATGAGCTGGAACGTGCCTTGAAGACCTTGGATACCCCGCTGGTGGGTATCAACAACCGCAATTTGCACACCTTTGAGGTCAGCCTGGAAACCACGCTGGACTTGTTGCCTCGGGTGCCGCGTGATCGCTTGGTGATCACTGAAAGCGGGATTCTCAACCGGGCCGACGTTGAGCTGATGGAAATCAGCGAGGTGTATTCGTTCCTCGTCGGTGAGGTGTTTATGCGCGCTGAGCAGCCAGGTGTTGAGCTGCAGCGTTTGTTCTTCCCGGAGCGCAGCGTGCACGTGACAGGCTCGACGCTGGATTAACCCGTTTTGTGTCAGGCAGGTCTCTATGGCGCTTATCCAGCAACTCACCGTTGAAGCAGGTCTTAAAGCCGAGCAGGATTTGCTGGCCTCGGTGTGTGCTGGGAATGAGGAGGCGGGTTTGCTGTTATGGCAGCCTACTGACCGTGCGCTGGTGATGCCTCGGCGCTTGAGCCGGTTGGCCGGATTTGATCAAGCCAGTGTTGAATTGGCCACCAGTGGTTGGCCGATTTTGTTGCGTGATACGGGCGGAGAGCCTGTTCCTCAATCGCCTTCTACCGTCAATATCGCGCTGGTGTATGCACCGCCCCGCAGCGAAGGCGATCACGGTCGTATCGAAACGGCCTATCGCCGCTTGTGTGACCCGATCTGTGATCTGTTGACGGCTTTGGGCGGCACGGCGTCTTTAGGCGAAGTCGAAGGCGCCTTTTGTGATGGCCGTTTTAACGTCAATCTCAATGCCCGCAAACTGGTTGGCACGGCTCAGCGTTGGCGCCAAAGCCAGGGCGGCCAACGACCTGTAGGTCTGGTGCACGGTGCACTGCTGGTTGAGGATGAGCGTGAGTCGATGGTGGCTGCCGTCAATCGTTTCAATCAGCGCTGTGCGCTGGATCAACACTGCCTCGCTGACAGCCATATTGCCTTGCATGAAGTGTTTGCCGCGCCCGATTTCTTCGAGCGCCTGGGTGCCAGTTATCAACAGATTCTGGCGCCCCTGCTGCGCCCTTAGCGGGTGCCGTACACCACCATGGTTTTGCCTTTGACGCTGACCAGGTTTTGCTCTTCAAGACCTTTGAGCACACGGCCGACCATCTCTCGTGAACAGCCGACAATTCTGCCGATTTCCTGACGCGTGATTTTGATCTGCATCCCGTCCGGGTGGGTCATGGCGTCGGGTTGTTTGCACAGGTCCAGCAGGCAACGCGCGACTCTGCCTGTGACATCAAAGAACGCCAAGTCGCCCACCTTGCGGGTGGTATTACGTAAACGCTGAGCAATCTGGCCGCTCAGGGAGTAAAGAATCTCGGGTTCTTGTTGTGCGTACTCTCGGAACTTTACGTAGCTGATTTCTGCGACTTCGCATTCAGTCTTGGCTCGAACCCAAGCGCTGCGGGGTTGTTCTTGCCCTGCCTGTTCAAACAAACCCAGCTCGCCAATGAAGTCGCCTGAGTTGAGGTAGGCAATGATCATCTCGCGCCCTTCGTCGTCCTCAATCAGGATGGTGACAGAGCCTTTGAGAATGAAAAACAGCGTGTGTGAGTGTTCGCCTGCGCAGATGATATTGCTCTTGGTTGGATAGCGTCTGCGTTGGCAATGAGTCAAAAATTTGTCGAGATTCTTGATCTTGGATAGAGGGGTAATAGCAACCATGGTTGTATCCCGAAAGCGTACACAGTAAGGGGCAGATCTATTTATATAGAGAGCGCTGGCTGGCTGGCGCCAGTGATTTGGCGCCAGCTTAACAGACAGATTCTGTATGGTTTGTAGATTTTTTATTATGGGCTGACGGATAAAGCCTTTGGTGCGGTGAGTCACCGCTTTCAGGCCCTGTGCTAAGCTGGCGCCCCTTTTAGAACAGTGGAGTCTGGGTGATGAAGGCACGCATTCAATGGGCTGGTGAAGCCATGTTTCTGGGCGAATCAGGGAGCGGCCATGTGGTTGTCATGGACGGCCCTCCTGAGAGTGGCGGTCGTAACCTGGGCGTACGGCCTATGGAAATGCTCCTGCTTGGGCTCGGTGGCTGCAGTAACTTTGATGTCGTCAGTATCCTTAAAAAGTCGCGTCAGCCGGTTGAAAGCTGCGAGGCTTTTCTGGAAGCAGAACGTGCCACTGAAGACCCAAAAGTGTTCACCAAAATTCACCTGCACTTTGTCGTCAAGGGCCGCGGCTTGAAAGAAGCTCAGGTCAAGCGTGCGATTGAGCTGTCTGCCGAGAAATATTGCTCGGCGTCGATCATGCTGGGCGCAGCCGGTGTAGCTATCAGCCACGACTATGAAATTGTTGAGCTAGGCTGAGCCGACATCCAATTTACATAAAAGCATTGCAGACTCTGGCGATCAGAAGCTGACGTCTGCATAATGCGCCACTTTTTTAAGGGCAGTGGCAGGGAATAACCCCGGCTCACGTCCGAACAAATAACCAAAATCGCCATCGCGAAGAGGTGTTAACCGTCCTACGCAGGTGCGTCCACGCACTTGACGGGCATGCTGGATCACGCGGCCGAGCCGCATCGACATAGAGAGTTTTATAACGGTGAAAAGCAAACTCAAGCTCCACGGGTTCAATAACCTGACAAAGACCTTGAGCTTCAACATCTATGACATCTGCTACGCGGAAACCCCGCAAGACCAGCAGGCATACGTTGAGTACATCAATCAAGAGTACGACGCAGAACGCCTGACGCAGATCCTCACAGATGTGGTCGATATCATTGGGGCCAACATCCTGAACATCGCTCGTCAGGATTACGATCCACAAGGCGCCAGCGTCACTATTCTGATTTCTGAGCAGCCGGTAACGCCTACCGAAAGCCAGATTGAAGAATCCCCTGGCCCGCTGCCTGAGACCATTTTGGGTCATCTCGACAAAAGTCATATCACGGTGCACACCTATCCAGAGATTCATCCTGTGGACGGTATTGCGACTTTCCGTGTGGATATTGACGTGTCGACGTGCGGCGTTATTTCACCGCTTAAAGCTCTCAACTATCTGATCCATCAGTTTGATTCGGATATCGTGACGGTCGACTATCGTGTGCGTGGTTTTACCCGTGACGTAGAAGGCAAAAAGCACTTTATCGATCACGAGATCAACTCGATCCAGAACTACCTCTCCGAAGACACCCGCGACGGTTACCAGATGACCGACGTGAACGTGTACCAGGAAAACCTGTTCCACACCAAGATGCTGCTCAAGAACTTCGAACTGGATAATTACCTGTTCGGCGACGCGACCAGCAATCTGTCGGTTGAACAACGTGCGCAGGTCACTGAGCGCGTGAAGCATGAAATGCTCGAAATCTTCTACGCCCGCAATATGGGGTAAGGTTTCGCGCAACAAAAAAAGGCGGCTACCGAGAGGTAACCGCCTTTTTTATGGTCCGGATGCCGGGATCAGATGCGATAGGTGCTTTTGGTCATGACTTTCGCCAGCAGGCTCATGCCAAATTTTACCGGCGCCGGAAAGCGGTAGCCGCCCGCATTCAATGCTGACTCGGCGTGTTGCTCTTCGTCGAGGCGCATCTGCTCGAGAATGGCGCGGGATTTTTCATCTTCGGCAGGCAGTTGCTCAAGGTGCTCGTTGAGGTGTTTGCACACTTGGTCTTCAGTCGCGGCAACAAAGCCGAGGCTGACTTTGTCACTGATCAGGCCGGCGACGGCACCAATGCCAAATGACATGCCGTAGAACAGCGGGTTAAGCACGCTGGTATGGCTGCCCAGTTGGTGGATACGGTGTTCGCACCAGGCCAAGTGGTCGATTTCTTCTTCAGCGGCATGTTCCATCGCTTCGCGCACGTGCGGCAATTTGGCGGTCAAGGCCTGCCCTTGGTACAGCGCTTGGGCGCATACCTCGCCGGTGTGGTTGATGCGCATCAGCCCGGCCACGTGGCGGGCGGTTTTTTCATCGAGCGGCTTTTCGGTTTTGACAATGGCCGGGGAAGGGCGATGCGGCTGACCACTGAAGGGCAGCAGGGTGCGCATGGCGGTATCGGCTTGCAACAGGAGACGGTCAATCGGCGAGTAGTGACGTTGGGTAGTCATGCTTACCTCCGGAAAAAATCACGGTGGCCAGTTTACCTCAAACGCGCAGGCAGGGTTTGCGTTGGATCATGCGGCGGCGTGGGAGCGGTGGCCCCCACTGTGTATACGGTCGGGCAGGGCGATCAGCCCGGCGGCCAGTTCATCTGGCGCTGACCCAGAACGTGCATATGAATGTGGTAAACCGTCTGGCCCCCATTTTCATTGCAGTTCATCACCACGCGAAAACCGTCTTCGCAGCCCAGCTCTTTGGCCAGGCGCTGCGCGGTAAACAGGATATGCCCGGCCAGTGGTTTGTCTTCTTCGGTCAGGTCATTGAGGGTGGCGATGTGTTTTTTTGGAATGACCAAAAAGTGAATCGGCGCTTGGGGGGCAATATCGTGAAAAGCCAGCACTTGATCATCCTCGTAGATGATCTTGGCCGGTATTTCACGGTTGATGATTTTGGTAAACAGAGTATCCAAAGCGTTGTCTCCGTGAGTGAAGTCCGGTCTGAGTGTACTCACGGACACCGATTACGCCCAGTCTCGTTAACGCGGGCAGTAAGATTTGTTCACTGAGGCTGCGATTTTGCGGGTCAGCCAGCGAGAAAGCAGGCGTGGCATGCGAGTGAGCCAGCGGTTGCGCCAGCCGGGCATGATAATCGCCTTGTTCTTGTCGAGTGCGCGCACGGTGTAAAGGGCAACTTCTTCAGGGCTCAGGGCACTTTTATTACGTTTGACGGCTTCCGGGTTCATGTTCGCCGCGTCGAAAAAGCCGGTGCGGGTGACTCCGGGGCACAGCACTGAGACTTTGATGCCGGTTTTTTTCACTTCTTCGCGCAAGCCTTCCGAGAAATGCAGGACATACGCTTTGCTCGCGAAGTAGGTGCTGAGCCACGGGCCGGGCTGGTAGGCGGCGATCGATGAGACGTTGAGGATTTGCCCGCCACCCTGCACGGCCATCATGTTGCCAATGGCATGGCACATGCGGGTCAGGGCCAGGATGTTGAGCTCGATCAGGTCTTGCTCGGCGCTCCAGTCATGGGCGAGGAACGGACCGCAAGTGCCAATGCCGGCGCAGTTGATCAGCAGGTCGATTTGCCGGTCACCTTCCTCCAGCTCCAGCAAAAAGCCGGACAGGCGCAGGGGTTCGCCCAAGTCACAGGCGCGGAATAACACCTCGACACCGAAACGCTGGGTCAACTCAAGCGCAATGCTTTCCAGTGCATCGCGCTGACGCGCTACAAGGATGAGGCTGCGCCCGCGACGGGCAAGCGCTTCTGCCAGGGCCAGGCCAATGCCGCTGGAAGCACCAGTGATCAAAGCGTAACGGGTCATGTTTCTCTCCATCGCAACGGTACAGTCCGGTGACAATGATGTCCCTGGCGTTAACGCGTTCATTTAGCTGCGCAGTTTACAGGGTGTTGCTGGTGGCTGCGTTGATCAACGTTGCCATTAAGCCTAAAGCGAAGAGCGCCGCCATCACGAACAGGCTCAAACCGATGAAGAAAATGATGATCCACGCGCCGATGGTGACTGAGCGGCTGTTGGGCGGTGGCGGCGGGCCGTATTTGTTCGGGCCTTCTGTGCCGGGCATCAGGAGCATCATGACCGCGAGTATCAGGTTGGCCATCGGTACCAGATGAAGCAGCAACATCCAGGCGGACCAATTGAGGTCATGCAGGCGCTGGGCGCCAATTCTCAGGCTAATGAACGCATAAGCAATGGCCAGTGTTGCGCCGCAGGTAATACCCAATGTGGGTGAAACATTGACGGCCAGCAGTACCAATACCCCGGTCACGATAGCAATGAGGGTGATCACGGTGCTCCAGACCAAAAATCGCAAACGGCCGATGCGACCGTCGAACCCCAGAGGGTCCAGCGTGGCGAAAGGTGTTTCTGAGGGTGTATTGCCCAGGCTCGGTTCTGGCATGGTGGCTTCCTTGTCGGTGTGTCTTTAAAAAAGCCCGCCGGGCTTCGAGGTGTCAGTGTCGCGGCCAATGCTGGGCCAGTTGTGAGGTAAGGCTTAACGCTGTGCGGTACTCCTCGTCCATGCGGGTAATTAATTGCTCGGTTGTCGGGAGATCGGTGATTTCTCCTACACCCTGACCCGCGGACCATACGGTTTTCCAGGCTTTGGCTTCGTCGGTGAGCGGCTTGAGTTTTACTTCGCCCTGGGTTTTAAGGGCTGCCAGATCAAAACCTGCATTCTCAAGGCTTTGACGCATGAAACTGGCGGGTACGCCCGATACCGCCGCAGTGTGGATGATGTCGGCGGCATGGGAGGCCACTAGCATCTCTTTGTATGCGTCAGGGGCATGGCTTTCCTGAGTGCTGATAAAGCGTGTACCCAAGTAAGCGAGGTCCGCGCCCAACACTTGAGCGGCCAAAATTTCGTGGCCGTGGTTGATGCAACCGGCCAGCAAAAGGGTTTTGTCGAAGAACTGACGAATTTCTGCCACCAGCGCGAGCGGGCTCCAGGTGCCAGCATGGCCACCGGCGCCTGCGGCCACAGCAATCAGGCCATCTACGCCCGCTTCTGCGGCTTTTTCGGCATGGCGGCGGGTGGTCACATCGTGGAAAACCAGCCCGCCATAGCTGTGGACAGCATCAACGACCTCTTTAACCGCGCCCAGGCTGGTGATGACGATGGGCACTTTATGCTCGATGCAAATCGCCAGATCCGCCTGCAGCCGTGGGTTGCTGTTGTGCACAATCAGATTAACGGCGTAGGGCGCCGGGTTTTCCAATGTCGCCAGCCCGGCTTCGATCTCTTCAAGCCAGGCTTTGAAACCACTGCTGTCACGTTGATTGAGCGCCGGAAAGCTGCCCACGACACCATTGCGGCAACACGCCAGGACGAGTTGCGGGTTAGAAATCAGAAACATGGGCGCGGCAACTACCGGCAGGCGCAAGCGTTGATCCAGCAAGGCAGGCAGTGACATTGGATAACCTCAAGGTTGGGAGAGTTGAATTCAGAATGGTTTGACCACCACCAGGATGACGATGGCCAGCAGGAATAAAACAGGGACTTCGTTGAACCAGCGATAAAACACGTGGCTGCGTGTGTTCTCGCCACGGGCAAAGCGTTTTACCTGAGCGCCACACATGTGGTGATAACCGATTAGCAGGAACACCAGGGTCAGTTTGGCATGCATCCACCCTTGGCTGAGAAAGCCCGGGGTCAGGTAGAGCAGCCAGCCGCCGAAGATCAGAGTGGCGATCATTGCGGGGCCCATGATGCCGCGATACAGCTTGCGTTCCATGAGGCTAAATCTTTCTTTGCTGACGGAATCTTCGCTTTGTGCGTGGTAAACAAAGAGGCGAGGCAGGTAAAACAGGCCTGCAAACCAACAGACGATGCTGATGATGTGGAAGGCTTTGATCCATAGATAAAGCATTTTTAGTTATTCCCAGGTTCACGGTAGACCAAATAGTAGTAGTAGAGCGTCTGAGAGTCACCTTGACGGTTGTCGCAGGGGCGCGGTGTCCCTATTATCGAGGGCTTTCCAGTGGGTTCGTTGAGGGCAGGTTATGGTCAAGGTCGGTATTGTCGGCGGCACGGGTTACACCGGTGTCGAATTACTGCGTTTGCTGGCACAGCATCCGCAAGCTGAAGTGGTTGCCATCACTTCTCGATCCGAGGCGGGCCTGCCAGTTGCCGATCTGTACCCGAACCTGCGCGGTCACTATGACGGCCTGGCGTTCAGCGTGCCGGACACTCAGACATTGGCGGCCTGCGACGTGGTGTTTTTCGCCACGCCTCACGGCGTTGCTCATGCACTGGCTGGCGAATTGCTGGCGGCTGGCACCAAGGTGATCGACCTGTCTGCAGACTTCCGCTTGCAGGACGCGGATGAATGGGCCAAGTGGTACGGTCAGCCGCACGGCGCGCCAGAGTTGCTGAAGGAAGCTGTTTATGGTTTGCCTGAGGTTAACCGCGAGCAAATCAAACAGGCCCGCCTGATTGCGGTGCCGGGTTGCTATCCAACGTCCGCACAACTGGGCTTTTTGCCGTTGCTGGAAGCCGGGCTGGCGGATACCTCTGTGCTGATTGCTGACTGTAAATCGGGTGTCAGCGGTGCCGGGCGCGGTGCGAGTGTCGGCTCGTTGTATGCCGAGACGTCCGAAAGCATGAAAGCCTATGCGGTAAAAGGGCATCGCCATTTGCCAGAAATTCGTCAGGGCCTGCGTCGTGCTGCGGGTAAAGACGTGGGTTTGACCTTCGTCCCACATCTGACGCCGATGATTCGTGGTATTCATTCCACGCTTTACGCCACTGTGGTGGATCGTTCGGTCGACTTGCAGGCGTTGTACGAAAAGCGTTATGCCAACGAGCCTTTTGTTGACGTGATGCCTGCCGGCAGCCACCCGGAAACCCGCAGTGTGCGCGGGGCGAACGTATGCCGTATCGCGGTGCATCGCCCACAGGACGGTGACTTGGTCGTGGTGTTGTCGGTTATCGATAACCTGGTTAAAGGGGCTTCTGGCCAAGCGGTGCAGAACATGAACATTCTGTTCGGTCTGGATGAGCGCCTGGGCTTGTCTCACGCCGGGATGTTGCCGTAAGAGCAGCTGTAAGCTTCACGTTGTGCGCGGCAAGCCTGTAGCTTGAAGCTTGCCGCTGCTCCCTTAATAGTTGACCGCTTTTCTAGGAGAAGCGGATAATGCGCTTCATCACGCATTATGGCGGCATAGCGCCGGGAGATAGTCAGCATGAGCGTCGAATCCTTCACCCCCACGGCTTTGCAATTCACCGAAGGTGCTGCGCACAAGGTGAAGAGCCTGGTCGATGAAGAGGGTAATGATCGTTTGAAGTTGCGCGTATTTGTAACGGGCGGCGGTTGTTCCGGTTTTCAGTATGGTTTTACTTTCGATGAAGACGTTGCCGACGATGACACCATCGTTGAGCGCGAAGGCGTAAGCCTGGTGGTCGATCCGATGAGCTTCCAGTACTTGGCAGGTGCTGAGGTGGATTATCAGGAAGGCCTGGAAGGTTCGCGCTTTGTCATCAAGAACCCGAATGCAACCACGACCTGTGGCTGCGGATCATCGTTCTCGATTTAATTTCGCGATACCTGCTACACCCTTAACGCCGCGTTGAATCGCGGCGTTTTGCTGTCTGCGATCAGGCAGGGTATATAGCGCCCAGAACACGCAGGCCGCGTGCCCCGGTGACGCTTGGGCGGTTGGTGGGGATGTTTTCAAGGCAGCAGTGCGCAAGCCATGCAAAGGCCATCGCCTCAACCCAGTCAGGATCAACGCCTTTGGCCTGGGTGCTGCTGACTTGTGTTTGCTGCAGTAACTGAGCGAGGCGGGCCATCAATGCACCGTTATGCGCTCCACCCCCGCAGACTAATAGTTCGCTGGTACGCGCTTGGGCTGCCTGCAGTGACTGCACGATAGTCTGCGCGGTGAGCTCCAGCAGGGTGGCCTGAACATCTTCTGCGGCAAAGGCCGGAAGCGCGCTCAGGTGATTCTGCAGCCATGGGAGGTTAAACACCTCGCGGCCTGTACTCTTTGGGCCCTTTGTTTGAAAGAAAGGGTCATTCAGCAAGGTGCTAAGCAGAAGAGGGGCGACATTGCCGCTGGCTGCCCATTGGCCATTTCGGTCATAGAGTTGATTGCGTTGCGTTTGTATCCAGGCATCCAGCAGAACATTCCCCGGGCCGCAGTCGAACCCTGCGACGGGGTTTTCAGGAGTAATCAGACTTAAATTGCTGAAGCCTCCTACGTTCAATACTGCTCGGTAGCCTACATCATCGGTAAACAAGGCTTCATGGAAGGCTGGAACCAGCGGTGCGCCTTGACCGCCAGCGGCTACGTCGCGACGGCGAAAGTCACTCACTACGCAAATATTGGTGAGCTCTGCCAGCAAGGCAGGGTTGCCGATCTGGACGGTGAAACCTTGTGCAGGCTCGTGCCGGATCGTCTGGCCATGGCTGCCAATGGCGCGGATGGCATTGGGCGATAGCTGCTGCTGCTTGAGCAGGCTATTGATGCCCTGAGCGGCCAGTTCGACCCAATGGTTTTCAGCGATGGCACAACGGGCTATTTCGTCTGGTCCGCTGCTGCACAAGCCCAGTAGTTCACTGCGCAGTGCGTCTGGCATGGGCGTGTAGTGGGTGGCGAGCAGTTTAATGCTCGCTCCCAGCTCTATAAGTGCAATGTCCAGACCGTCCAGGCTGGTGCCGGACATTACGCCTATATAGAGGGCCATGGCTTAACGCTTGCTCGAAGCCAGGAGAGTGGCTTTCTCTTGGTTCATGCGGGCCATTAACGGTTGGCTTTGTTGCAGGAAGCGGGTGCGCTCTGCTTTTGCGATCGGGTCGGCCATTGGCAGCTTTTGGCCAAGCGGATCTACGTGAACGCCATTGACCTGGAACTCGTAATGCAGGTGCGGTCCGGTGGACAGCCCCGTTGTACCGATGTAACCAATCACTTGGCCTTGCTTCACTGTGCCACCAGTTTTAATGCCTTTGGCGAAGCCTTGCATGTGCCCGTACAGGGTGCGGTAGGTGTTGCCGTGCTGGATGATGACGGTGTTGCCGTAACCACCTTGGCGGCCTGCAAGGAAGACTTTGCCATCGCCCGTTGCCTTGATCGGTGTGCCGCGCGGAGCTGCATAATCGACGCCTTTGTGGGCGCGGATTTTGTTCAGGATGGGGTGCTTGCGGCCTGAAGAGAATCGCGAACTGATACGGGCAAAATCAACCGGAGTACGGATGAATGCTTTGCGCATGCTATTGCCGTCAGCGGTGTAGTAATTGCTGATGCCTTGCTTGTTGGTGTAGCGCACTGCGGTGTAGGTTTTGCCGCGGTTGGTAAAGCGGGCAGACAGGATGTTGCCGGTGCCGACGCTCTTGCCGTTAATCACTTTTTGCTCGTAGATGATTTCGAATTGGTCGCCAGGGTGGATGTCCTGAGCGAAGTCGATGTCGTAGCCGAATACCTTGGCCATTTGCATGGTCATGCTGTGCGGCAAGCCTGCACGCTGGCCGGAGGCAGACAATGAGCTGGTGATAACGCCGTGTACGTAGGCGGATTTGAGAGTCGGTTGTGCGGTCACGCGGCGAAACGTGTAGCCCTTGGCACTTTTGGTGAGGGTAATGGTTTCAAGATCACTTACCTGGCTGTGCAGGTTGTTTAGCTGACCGTCAGGGCCCATTTCAAACTCAAGTTTCTGGCCGTGTTTGAGCTGGCTGAATTGCTTGGCTTGTTTGTCGCTGGCCAAAATTTCATGAACGGAGGACGCGGGCAGGCCTACTTTTTCGAATAAAGTAGACAGCGTATCGCCTTTGGTGACGACCACTTCACGATGGTTTGGGGCTTTGGGTTCTTCGACTTTGGCGGTGGCTTCGGGGGGGCTGTCTGGCTGTTCTATTTGAGCAAAAGGCGCTGGGGTAGCGTCGTTGGTCGTCTGGACCAGCTCTTCGCTGCCTTGGTCTTGCTTGAGTTGCTCGGCAGGGGTTTCCAGTTCGAGGCTCAGGGTTGTTCTTTTTGCTTCTACTTCGCTCGATGGGAAAACCAACAGGGCCAAGCTTAAAAGGGCGGCGATACCACTTGCGGCAAGCAGGTGGGTCTTCGGATAAAGCGGTGGCGCTTTAGGCGGTTGACTGGTCATAGATAATTTGACTTTGAATAAAGGATGAATTGGAAAAGATGACTGACACGGTAAAGATGAAATAACTGTATAAAATATAACCAAATCACCCTTGAAGCAAGTCGACGAACCTTTCCTGGGCGGATGGTCGCCATATGCCGGGCAGAACTTGTAATTAGTCTCTGATCTTGTATGGTTGGTTCCTTTTTGAATTTGAGCCTTACGGGTCTGATATGAAGTCGGTTGAAGAGCAGCTAGCGCTAATCAAGCGTGGTGCCGAAGAGGTGCTGGTCGAGTCTGAATTGGTCGAGAAACTCAAGCGCGGCCAGCCGTTGCGTATTAAGGCAGGTTTCGACCCGACGGCGCCGGATCTGCACTTGGGGCACACCGTACTTATTAATAAGCTGCGCCAGTTCCAGGATCTGGGGCATCAGGTGATTTTCCTTATTGGGGACTTCACCGGGATGATTGGCGATCCAAGTGGCAAGAGTGCCACGCGTCCTCCGCTGACGCGTGAGCAAGTACTCGATAATGCCGAGACTTATAAAACCCAAGTCTTCAAGATTCTTGATCCGGCCAAGACCGAGGTGGCGTTCAACTCCACCTGGATGGATCAAATGGGGCCTGCTGACTTTATTCGTCTGACGTCTCAATACACCGTTGCTCGTATGCTCGAGCGCGATGACTTCGACAAGCGCTACACCACCAACCAGCCAATCGCTATTCATGAGTTCCTTTATCCGTTGGTGCAAGGTTATGACTCTGTTGCGCTGAAGGCTGATGTTGAGCTGGGTGGTACTGACCAGAAGTTCAACTTGCTGATGGGGCGTGAGTTGCAGCGCGGCTACGGCCAGGAAGCTCAGTGCATCGTGACGATGCCGCTGCTTGAGGGGTTGGACGGTGTTAAGAAGATGTCCAAGTCTTTGGGTAACTACGTCGGGATCCAGGAAGCGCCGGGCGTGATGTATAGCAAGCTGGTTTCTATTCCGGATGCGTTGATGTGGCGTTACTTCGAATTGCTGAGCTTCCGTTCGATGGACGAAATCAATGCTTTGCGTGCTGATGTTGAGTCGGGGGCTAATCCGCGTGACATCAAGATCAAGCTGGCTGAAGAGATTGTGGCGCGCTTCCATGGTGAAGAGGCGGCAGCTAATGCTCATCGCGGTGCGGGTAACCGGATGAAGGATGGCGAGTTGCCGGATGACTTGCCTGAGATTGAACTCGTGTCGGCAGAAGACATGCCGATTGCGGCCGTCCTTAATAAAGCAGGCTTGGTGAAGAACTCTGCGGTTGCGCGGGATTTGCTGGGCTCGGGTGGTGTGCGTATAGATGGTGAGGTGGTTGATCGCTCCTATATATATGCAGTGGGTTCGACTCACGTTTGCCAGGCTGGCAAGAAGTCTTTTGCGCGAATTACGCTAAAAGCTGAATAAAACTGAAATTAGTGCTGGACGGCGCATTTTATTAGCCTATAATGCGCCCACTTCCGGCGTAGTCGAAACGGAAAACTCTTTGAATATCAATGAGTTGGATGATTTTGATGGTGCCAGCTTCAATTCATCGAAGCAGGAAATGAGGTGTTGACAGCAGCGTGTAGCGCTGTAGAATTCGCCTCCCGCTAACGAGAGATCGAAAGCGCAAGTGGTTGATGTTACAAAGGAAACTTTGGAAACATCTTAAAATAACCGCTTGACAGCAACAGAGGCTGCTGTAGAATGCGCGCCTCGGTTGAGCGAAAGCTTAACC
>NZ_WIWK01000239.1:0-1723 GCF_009600165.1 Pseudomonas sp. FSL R10-0399 | reverse complement strand
CTCACAAATGCTTTATGACGTATAGCGATGTCTCACCGGGTGATACATAGATGTATAGCCACGTGAGACATCGCTCTTTGGATGAAACCTATATAAATCAACTACTTAACCTCTTTTCTACTGTTTTCTCTTCTAATTCTCTAAAGGGCGACGCCCTTGCCGCGCTTCGCTTGGCATACCCAGTCGCTTCGCTCCGAAAATGCCTGCCCTCCGGGCAGCGACTTTTTAGGGCTTGCAGCGGGCCTTCGGCCCTCGCCCAATTGGGCTTTGCCCCCTTGGAACCCCCACTCTTGCCGCCGAGGGCTCGGGGGGCAGGGGGAAGAGCGCCCCCTGCCCCCACTCACGGAGGCTGGGTCATTCCGTGGGCGTCAAGGGGCCGAGTCCTCGCCGCTTCGCGTCTGCGGGCCGCACCAACCCCTTGACACCCACTCCATTCGAAGTGGAAGGGGGTCAAGGTTCGCGCAGCGACCGCGAAGCGGCCCCGACCTTGACGCCCTGGAACGACCCCAACGCTCAGGGCTGGTGGTCAGGGGCGCTCTTCCCCTGACCGCCTGCCACGTGGCGAACGGACAAGCCCCCTTGGGGGGGCGCGTCAGCAGGGGGTGCAAGGCGTAGCCGCGCAGGCTCTTGGGGCGTAGCCCCGAACGATCTTTGCGAAGCAAAGTCTAGTGAGTACACTTGTAATCAAGTGGCCCAGCGGAGCTAGGCGGATTTTCAGCAGATCGGGGATGGCATGGCATACGCAATCATGCGGGCAAAGAAGCTCGCCAACATGGGCTCAGTGGCGGCCTCGATGCAGCATTGCTACCGGGAACGGAATACACACAATGCTGACCAGGAACGCACACCCGACAATCAACACCTGGTCGCCAAAAGCACGGACGAGGCGATGGGAAAACTGCGGGCTTTGCTGCCAGAGAAACGGCGCAAAGATGCGGTTTTGACTGTCGAATACGTGATGACGGCCAGTCCTGATTGGTTCGAGAAAGCTACACCAGAACAGGAAAAAGCGTTCTTTCAGCAGTCCTTGCAGTGGTTGGCGGACAAGTACGGGGCCGATCGCATTGTTACGGCCAGTATCCACCGGGACGAATCCACGCCACACCTGTCGGCTTTCGTCGTGCCGCTGACTCAAGACAAACGCCTGAGCGCCAAGGAGTTCATCGGCAGTCGCGACAAGATGCGCGCCGACCAAACCTCCTACGCCGCCTGTGTGGCCAATCTTGGCTTGGAGCGCGGGATCGAAGGCAGCATGGCCAACCATCAGCGAATTCAGCAGCACTACGCGGCGGTCCAACAGGGAATGGAGTCTTCCGTGACGCTTCTGCCCTCATCCGTAGAACCGCGGGTGCTGGAGAAGGCGACTTTGCTGGAGCGAGTCAGAGGCCGTGGGGATCTGGTCGAAGATGCAGAAATGATCGCCAAGCGTGTGACGAAGGATTTGAACAAAGGGTTTGCGGGGACCGTTGCTAAGGCCTCTGAGAGCGTTGAGAGCGAACGCAAGGCGAGAGAGGCACGGAACACGGCAAAAGGCCTCAGAAAGCGCCTGGAGACGTTTGAGGGGTCTTTCAGGGGGCTTACGAAGGATCAGATCGCCAGCGTGCTCAAGATGGCCTCCGAACTCCAGCAGGAGAACGCAAAGGCCAAGGAGCAGAGCAAGCGCAAGAGCAAGACGGTTACCAAAGGGAAGGGCTTGACCCTTTAGATCCTGCTTTCATGAGTT
>NZ_WIWK01000238.1:0-1748 GCF_009600165.1 Pseudomonas sp. FSL R10-0399 | reverse complement strand
ACCTCAACGGTTATCTCTACGGCGGACAGATCCGGCGCGGTGATCGAACTCTTTGCCACGTCTGCTGGGGAGGGCAAACAGGGGTCAACTGCAAGTCAACCAGTGATGAGTCTCCGGCTCTTGCAGCGGCTCTCCGGGAGTTTGGTAAACCCCATCTCCCCACCAGGGTGGACACTTGCGAAGACTGGCAGGAAGACGGCCTCTTTGACTCGATGGCTGCTCGCCTGATTCAACATGCCCAGGACAATCGTCTGGCTATCAACCAACAGGGTGATTGGGTCCGCGGTGAGGGTCGCACTCTGTATTTGGGGTCCAAGGACTCACCAGTTCGCCTGGTGCTCTACGAGAAAGGCTATGAGCAAGGTGGTGACGCTCCTCGGAACTGGGTCCGCCTTGAAGTCCGCGTTAGGCCAAAACGGGATCATCGAGCCGCTGTTGCTACCTGGGAGCCTGGACATGCTTTTTGCGCTGCTTGGATTCCGGATGCGCTCAAGTGTATTGGTTGGGATCACCTCGAAAAGAAGGCAGTAGGCACCGTCTGGAAGCGTTCAGACACCGAGCGGGCTAGGGCTGCACTGGTCAAGCAGTACGGCGCGATCATGGCTCAATGGGCGTCTGATGTTGGATCGTGGGAGGCTCTAGGACTGGCTATTGAGACCGCTATTGCTAAGCCAGTGACGGAGTGCACCGCATGAAACACTCGGATTTAACACCAGAGACGGTGCCTTGCTTTGTTGATGACCAGGACGCGCTACCGATCCCGGTTTTTGTCACTCTCGAATCGCACCGACTGGCAAAGGCACGGATACGGCAAAAGATCGCTGCTGCAACGGCAGATGATTCCAAGGCTGAACGGGATGGGACTGATTGACTGCTGGGCAAGATAGGTGAAGTAGCCCCACCAGCAAGCTGGCGACCCTTCTTCACGTCTTGCCAATTCGCCTACCGGCTCAAGGGGCTGTCTCCTTTGGCGTCCAATCTCTTGTGGCTGGGAGAGGTCTGGAGGAAGCGCTAGCGTAGCGCTGCGCAGCCTCCAGACCTCTCCCAGCGGACAAGCGCTAGCGCGTCAGTGACACACTTCTTGACTAGGTGGACACCTTGAACCACACTCAGGCTCAAAGTGTCCACCTGGAGTTTTCCCATGCCTACCCTTAAACCTAGAGTCCAAGTCACTTTGGAGCCTTCGACTCATGAGGTCATCGAACGTCTTGCAAAGCTCCAGGGGCGCACTAGAGGCGCGATCATTGCGGATCTGCTCAATTCCGTTGCTCCGAGCCTTACGCGCACTGTGGCGCTTCTGGAGGCCGCTATGGAGGCACCTAACGAGGTCAAGCGTGGTCTGCGGAGCGTTGTTGAAGGTCTCCATAACGAACTCGTTTCGGTCGCTGGGGATGCTTCTTCTCAGCTCGATATGCTCATGGGCAAGCTGTCGGAAGATGCTCATGCGGACGCAGCCGACCCCCATGTAGTAACACGGGGGTCAGGTATCTCCCCCCTTGCCGAGAAGGCACATCCCAAGAAGCCTCGAAAGCCTTATAAACCGGGGGGTTCAGCCAATGGCTAGATGGGATTGGTATCAATCAACCGTTCTTGTCCAAGACCCGCAACAATCCGGCCTTGTTGACGCTCTTTTGAGAGCATGGCCGCTGTCTGATTGGGCACCTGCTAAGAACCTCAACGGTTATCTCTACGGCGGACAGATCCGGCGCGGTGATCGAACTCTTTGCCACGTCTGCTGGGGAGGGCAA
>NZ_WIWK01000237.1:0-1814 GCF_009600165.1 Pseudomonas sp. FSL R10-0399 | reverse complement strand
GGTCGGGGCTGGCGGCTGATTGCTCAACGCCCCCGGTACGCCTTGCGGGCCGTTGCTGGCGGTGCGTTGTTCGTTGGTGGATTGCTCGCTGCGCAAGGCGGGCTGGTCAGGGTTGAACTGCTCGGAGGTGGATTCGACCGAGCTGAAATCAACGTCTGCCGAGACTTCAGCCTTGTAGCGATCATTGCCCAGCACCGGTTGCAAGATGTTATGCACGCGTTGGGTGAGCATGCCTTCCATGCGCCGGCTGTAGTCAAATTGCTTGCCGGCCATGGTCAGCTCGGAGTTCTCTGCCTGATCTGAAAGCAGATTGCCCTTTTGGTCGACCACGGTGACCTGGGACTTGATCAGTTCCGGCACGCTGGTGGCCACCAGGTTGATGATCGCCATCACCTGGCCTGGCTCCAGCGAGCGGCCGGGGTACAGCTCCACCAGCACCGAGGCGCTGGGCTTGCGTTCATCGCGCACGAACACCGAGCTTTTCGGGATCGCCAGGTGCACGCGGGCAGCCTTGATGTTGTTGAGGCTGGAAATGGTCCGCGCCAGTTCGCCTTCCAGACCACGGCGATAGCGCGTGGCTTCCATAAACTGGCTGGTGCCCAGGCCCTGGTCTTTATCGAGGATTTCGAAGCCGATGTTGCCGTCTGAAGGGGTGACGCCTGCGGCCGCGAGCTTGAGCCGCGCCCGTGAGACGTCATCGGCCTTGACCAGCAAGGCCCCGGAATTGGGTTCAACGGTGTAGGCAATATCGGCGGCGGCCAGGGTTTCCATGACCTGCTTGGCGTCCATCCCGGCCAGGCTGCCGTACAGCGGCCGGTAATCGGGCTGTTGCGACCACAACACCACGGCAAAACCGATTGCCACGCTCGCCGCCAGACCAACCATAAGGCCGACCTGACGCAACATGGTCATCTCGGCCAGGTTGTCCAGAAAGGACAAGCCGAACAGCGGCCCTTTGCCGCCACCCAGGCCTGACTTGGCCGGAACGTTTTCCGGAAGTGCATCTGCCATGACTTAATATCGCCCTTAAACCGGCATCTGCATGATGTCTTGGTACGCCTGAACCAGCTTGTTACGCACTTGCGTGATCGCCTGGAAAGACACGCTGGCCTTTTGTGAGGCAACCATCACGTCGGTCAGGTCGACACCGCTTTTACCGATTTCGAACGCGTTGGACAGCTGCGACGACGCTTGCTGCGTCTCGCTGACCTTGTTGATCGCGTTGCCGAGCATGTCGGAGAAGCTCGGTGCACCCGCTTCAGGAGCGGCCTGCACAGCCGATTTGGGTTGAGCCATGGCGTCCATTTGCATGGCCCGCATATCCAACATCAATCGATTAAATTCAATACCTTGGCTCATGGACTATGGCCTCCGCCGACCCGCATTTTTTTGACACTTTCACTGCTCGTAGTGAGGTATAGCAACAAGGGTGCCAGCTCTTTGTCGTTTTCGCACGATTAACGTTACAAAACATCGCAAGACCGAACTAAATACACCCTGTAGGAGCGAGCTTGCCTCGCGATCTCTTGATCTTTAAAAGCAAAAGATCGCGAGGCAAGCTCGCTCCTACAGGGGGGGGAACCGTCAGGTTGCGGCAAACAAGTACGCCTCAACATCCATTCCGGCATCGCGCATTTGCGCCAGCTTGTAACGCAAGGTGCGCGGGCTGATGCCCAGGCGTTCGGCCGCTTCTTTGCGCCGCCCGCGCTCGGCACGCAAGGTGTCGATGATCATTTCAAACTCATGGCGGCGCAGGTCGTCACCCAATGCGCCGGACGACTCGACCGGCGCCACCGCAGGCAGCGGCGCGTACG
>NZ_WIWK01000236.1:0-1881 GCF_009600165.1 Pseudomonas sp. FSL R10-0399 | reverse complement strand
AATCGGCATAGGAGGCGGCCATCTGGCCGCGCCCCTGCCACACCACCCGGCATGCGGGTCCGCACCGGGCGGTTCGAGAAGTTGAGGTCAGTAGAGTCGAGGTAGACCCAACCGGTCGGCCCATGCCACCGTTAGCACGCCGTGGATCAGCCCTGCACTGTTGTACCAGAGGCGATGACTATTGCTGGCTACTGCCGAGGCAAGTTCGTCGACTGCTCCAAGTTTGCGCAGCTCACGGTAGATGTTCCTTCCGGTTTTCCATTGTTTAAGTTGGATAGCCCTAAGTCGTCGGCGTATCCATTCATCGAAACGCTGCATCACTCGCGGAGTTTGCGATAAACCGAAATAAGCTTTCCAACCCAGTAGGTAGCCCTTCAGCCCCTCCACCACCTTCGACAGACTTCGGCCTGCATTACGAGGCGTTAGCTGTCGGATGCGGCTCTTGAAGGCCTGTAACGCTTTGCTTGCCACCCAACGCTTGACCTCGCCTTGGGCTGACAGCCAAAAGCCGTAGCCCAAGAACTTGCGGCCAAACGCACTGGCAACCGCGCTTTTGCGTTCATTCACTTGCAATCTAAGACGGTCGTAGAGGCGACGGAGCAATGCCATTACCCGCTGACCGGCTTTGAGACTGCGCACGTAGACGTTCGCATCATCCGCGTACCTGACGAAGCAATGGCCTCGTCGCTCCAGCTCTTTATCTACCTCGTCCAGCAATACATTGGCCAGCAACGGAGATAGCGGCCCACCTTGCGGTGTCCCTCTGTCACTGCCTACGACTACGCCATCGATCAACGTCCCGCTGTTCAGATAGGCCCGGACCAGACGCAGAACACCTCGGTCAGTCACCTTAACGCTCAGTCGGGCGATCAACAGGTCGTGGTCGACCCGATCAAAGAACTGTTCCAGATCGACATCCACCACAATGTTTCGTCCCGCATGCACAAACTGCTGCGCTGCCAGCACCGCTTGGTGAGCGTTGCGGCCGGGACGAAAACCATAGCTATGATCACTGAAGCCTGGGTCCAACAGGGGTTGTAAGACTTGTAAAAGCGCCTGCTGGATCAGTCTGTCCGTCACCGTTGGGATGCCCAGCTTGCGCTCGCCACCGTCGGGTTTAGGGATCAGAACTCTTCGTACCGGGCTTGGCCGGTACGTCCCTGCCAACAACTGCGCCCGTATCGCGGGCCAAGCCGTTTTCAGGTGCTCGATTGTCTCTTCGATCCCAAGACCGTCGACACCTGCAACACCTTTATTTGACCGGACTCGCTTAAGCGCTAGTAGCAGGTTTTCTCTTGTCAGAGCTTCTTGCAGAAGCCCTGACCCCGTGTGGTTCGGAGCATGACGCGGACTGCCGGCTTCATCGCTGGACGCTTCGCGCGGGGCTTCACCCCGCACAGCCGTATCCCGCCCCGATTTCCCGGGCATCTGATGCATGGCCTGCCGTATCGTCATGGTAAACCTCACTCCTTCTCGTTTGG
Organism: Pseudomonas sp. FSL R10-0399; assembly: GCF_009600165.1. Lineage (NCBI taxonomy): Bacteria > Pseudomonadati > Pseudomonadota > Gammaproteobacteria > Pseudomonadales > Pseudomonadaceae > Pseudomonas > Pseudomonas sp. FSL R10-0399. The sequence goes on along the minus strand of NZ_WIWK01000236.1, from coordinate 400 downwards.
CCCTTCACTGCATTGCAGCTACTACGACCTCTGCTGACTTCTCGCTCCGACTCACATCGTCGCCCTTTCAGGCATGAGGCGAGATCTCCCCAGGTAAGAACGCCATCCTTCACCGCACAACCGCCGCATTTACACCCCCGGTGCTTTGGCCACAAGAGCTTCGCAGTCACTTGCCTGCTCGCCCTGACCAGAGATGCCTCAGATGCGGTTTGTGTACCTCGGCTCGCGGTTTATGCTCCACGCTTCCTTCCCACACTCGGTCGCCCTTATGCAGTTGCGCTTCGCTTCATTCGCTGTGGCCAGCTTAAGAGAGGACTTGCACCTCTAGGATGACGCCCATGCTGGGCGCACAAGTGACGCGGCGTAAGGCCGGAACCCTAAGTGGCCGTTGCCGCAGCAA
>NZ_WIWK01000235.1:0-1886 GCF_009600165.1 Pseudomonas sp. FSL R10-0399 | reverse complement strand
TGCGTGGCCCGCGCCATCGCCCGCGGCGTGTACCAAGCCCGCCGTTGAAACACCCAAATCTGTGGGAGCGGGCTTGCTCGCGATCGGATCAACGTGGTCTGGCAGAGATACCGAGTTGTCTGCATCGCGAGCAAGCCCGCTCCCACGGGTGTCAGGGGGTTATGGGGTGTGTGGGGTGTTAAGCACCACCTCAACCCGCGCTGCGGCGGCCTGCGCCAATGTCGGTAGGCCCAGCGCCTGGTAAACCCTCTCCAGCGCCCGGTTGGTCGGTACGTCCTGTGCGTCATAACGACGACGCAATTCCAGCACCTGCTGCGCCCCGGCCCAGTCTTGCGCGTGCAGGCGTGCGTCCAGTTCGATCTGGGCGAACAGGTCGCGCTGGGCATGGCTGCCGCCAATGTCGTTCAAGCGGGGCAGGGCCACGCCCAAACGTTCCAGCGCCACTGGGTGTTCACCACGGGCATGGGCCAGCAACCCTTCGGCCAGCGGCAGAGTGACCTCGGCCCAAACCGCCCGGCTGAACACTGGCGCTTCACGCGCATGCTCGCGCAATGCGTGCAGTAATTGATCGGCCTCGGGCTTGCCTGCGCGGCCCAATCCATACAGGTATTGCACGCTCAAAAACGGCTGCACGGTATCGCGGTGGCGGGCCTGCAAGTAAGGCGCGAGGGCCTGCCAGCGCTGGCCCACATCGATCCCGGCCAGCTCCAGACGGGCCAGCAGCGACACGGCGCCGATCTGGTCCTGGGAGTACGCCGGCAGCACGCCCCAGACATGCTGGTCGTAGATCTCCAGCACCCGCGCCTCATCGCCACGGGCCAAATAAAACAGCGCCAGATGCCACCAGTTGTGGGTGTACATAAACGAGTTGAGCCCCTGCCAATGGTGGCTGACGCTTTCCAGAAAACCGATGCCTTCTTCAATGCGCCCTTTGGTCAGCATCACGTGGGCCAGCGCATGTTGCGCCCAGGGTTCGCTCGCTTGCAGTTGCAGGGCGCGGCGCGCACTGGCTTCGGCCTCATCCAGCAAATGGCATTGCTCGTGGGCGAAGGCCAGCATGCCGTGGCTCTGGGCGATATCGTCGCTGGCCGCCACAGCCTTAAGGGCGATGCGCAGCAGCGCCGGCCAGTTGCCGCGATTGAACTCTACGTACTGGTTGAGCTTGGCCGCGAACAGGTCGCGGGGGTGCTGGTCGAGCAGCGTTTCGCTGAGGTGCAGCACCTGGTCGAGGTCTTCGTTGATCCACGCCTGCAACAGCGCCACATACAGCGCTGCCCGTGGCAGCGGGTCGGTCACCTGCGCGGCGATTGTGCGAAAGCGCTCGGCCAGTACCGGGCCTTCCGGTGATTCGCTGAACATCATCAGGATGCCTGCCAGGGCATTGCTCAGCGCCGATTCCGGGTGGCGCTCGGCGCTGGCCACAATCCCCTCGGCACGCGGGTGGTAGCTGAGAAAACCCAAGGTGAAATCGTCCAGCGCCTGACGCGCCAAGGGGTGGTCGGTGTCGATGGGGTTGCCGAGGTAGTCGTGTGACATGCGAGGTGTCCGCTCAAAGGTCGATCCGTTGTACAGGGCAAGGGCTGTGCCAGTTCGTGCGGCTGCGCAGTCAGGCGCACTGAGGGGAAAACAACACATTGGCCACTGTTGCTTTTTCCACAGTCAGGTCCGGGGCTGTGGTTTTTTCATCAATGCGCCAGCGCCGCAGACCGCCGCACCGCCGGTTCAGCGGCCCGTGGGGGAGTGGCACACCCCTTGCAGAACTGCTTGGCAGTGGGGCCGCATGCCCCGAGCAATTAACGCCAGGAGTTCGCATGTCCAGTCCAGCCCATCGTCATCCGCCTCGCCCCGGGCCGCTGCGCCTTGCCCTCAAACGCCTGGGCCTGTCT
>NZ_WIWK01000234.1:0-1927 GCF_009600165.1 Pseudomonas sp. FSL R10-0399 | reverse complement strand
GTACCAGCGCCTGCTCCGGTGACGGTATTGACCACCCCGCCAACCGTGCCGGCAACACCGCCCACCAGGCCGCCCACCGCACCGCCTGCGCCCGTACCGGTGCCTGAACCTGCACCGCCGACAGCACCTGTTACGCCACCCAGCAATCCACCAATGCCAGTGTTGGTGCCTGTACCGGTGCCTGTTCCAGCCGCAGGGTTCACATAACCGCCCGCCTTGTCAGCCACACCGCCGACACCGACCAACGCGCCACCGACCAGATTGGTGACCGGGTTTTGATCGCCCACGCCGGTCACTTTGTTGCCAACGCCGGCCACCACTCCACCGACTTTGTTCAGCAGGCCGTCAACCGGTGCGCCCAACCCTGTGGCTGTGCCGATTTGCCCGGTGGTTTTTTCCACCAGCGAAATCACCGGCACCAGCACCTTGTCATTGACCCCGCCGGTCACTTGGCCCAATTGCCCGCTGGTGACATTGGTGGTCAGCGTATTGCCGAGCATGGTGACCGTGTTCCCGACTTTATTCACCAGGCCGCCGGTGACATCCGTGACGTTACCCGCAACGCCGCCCACGATCGGGATCTGGCTGATCGGGGTGTTATTGATCACCCCGCTCACGCCCTGGCCCAGTGAGGACACTCCTTTGCCGATATCAGACACGGCATTGGTTGCGCCAGCGACAGTGATGCCCAGTGAGTTTTTATCTGTACCAATCGTGCCCAGGCCTTTATCCAGGCCGTCAGTGATGGACGTCACCGCATTACCGGTGTTGGTCACCAACCCGCCTGCCGCGCCCACCACAGGCACTGTTGTCAGGGTGTTGCCCAAGTCGCTGACAGTCGAACCGACACCGCCGACAGCGCCGCTCACCTGGCTGATAACTTGCCCGGTGACCAGTGGCGTGTTGCCGGCGCCGTTATTGCCACCGCCGTTATTGCCGCCTCCGTTGTTGCCACCGCCGTTATTACCGCCACCGTTGTTGCCACCGCCGTTATTACCACCACCATTGTTGCCGCCACCGTTATTACCGCTGCCGTCACCACCGCCGTTATTGCCGCCACCGCTACCATCACCACCGCCGCCCGTACCGGCATCGGGCGTACTGGCTTCAACATGACTTTTAGAACCGCCACCGCCGCTATGGCAGCCAGCCAGGCTGACGGTCATCACTAACAAAAGGGCTGTACTTGTTCTTAACCACAGTTGAGTGTTCATGATTATTCCCTTGCACCTGCTTAGCCAGAGTTCGAAGGCTCCCTGCTCTAACGTCAGAGATACGTTCATCCGTGGCTTCCATCACAACGCCGGACCGGGTATTGAACAACTCACTACTTGGTATTAAGCCCTTATATAACCAGCGCCCACGCGCAGACTAAAACCATAAAAATCAACACACTCATCAAAATAAAACACCCCCACTCACTAAAGTGATAACCCCAATTCACTGTAGGAGCGAGCTTGCTCGCGATCTTTTGATCTTGGCTCTTATTACGGCCGCTGCGCGCCCGGACGTAGCCTCGCAAAGCTCGTCAACTGCTACGGGCGCACGCGATACAACTGTAGGAGCGAGCTCGCTCGCGATCTTTTGATCTTTAAGAAAATCGCAAGCCGGAGGCCTACTCCACGACGCTGAATTCAACCCGTGCGGTTTGCCCGCTTTCGTCGAGAACACTCAGCTCATATCGCCCTGGCTGTTCAAGGGTGGTGTTGAGCGCTTCTTGATGCCCGCTGTCGCCCAGCGGGGTGCCATTGAGGAACCACCAGCGCCGACCGTCACCGCCCAGCGCAGTCAGCGAGAGGCGCAATGAAGCCTGACTCGCCGCCGGGCGCCGCAACCGGTCACCCTCACGCACACCGACAATCGACAACGCTGTCACCGAGTTCAATGCCGGTGGCGGGCATTGCGTCGAGGCAGGCGGCAAGCGCGC
>NZ_WIWK01000233.1:0-1991 GCF_009600165.1 Pseudomonas sp. FSL R10-0399 | reverse complement strand
TGCTTCATTGAAAAGCTCGGCGATTGGTGTCCGGAGATTTTGCCAAATCAGAAAGTCTTTTTCAGGATTTCCCTAAGGAAATGTCGCCCCCTCAAAACCATCGGTCTAGAAGCGTTGTTTCATTTTGACACATCTGAAAAATGCGCTATTCTTCGCCGCCTCAAAGCGCACAGGGATTGCAGATGAACGTCAGAATTGAAGCAAATGAGCAAGGCAGCGGATGCACGGTCTGGCTCGACAACAATGCTGTGTCGTTCCAGAACCTGGAGGACGCGAAGACATACGTTTGTCAGTTGCAGGAGCGGATTGAAGCTGCCTCCCGTTCATTCTTCGCTCAAGGGGCAACAGATTTCGAGCAAGCGTGAGCATCGTATTCAGCAGCAGCTTGAGATTAAAGCTATGGATGGTTTATCTTAGTGTCGGTGCTTGTTGTCGAAGCAATAGCTGCCCCATGCAGCACTGGATCAGATACAACGTTGCGGTAGCGGTTGTGCTCCGCCCAGTCATCCACATTAAAAGGATATAGGGGTGGATTCGATATGTTTTCGGTATGCGGTGTAGGCATCCGCAAATTGTTACTCAAGCCGTGGGGCTCGACCCAGTAATCACGCTCATCGCTAGCCTTCCTCCACCAAGTTCCCCCTAGCTCGTTTGGCGTTCTAACTCGCCTTTTGTGTTGCCCAGCTGTTGTCCACGTCTGATGCGCAGCGTTTGAGCAACGACCTGATTGATCCGCGAACATTGCGCTTATCCAGATCCTTTGCATTGAACCAGCGGCAGTCATCAATCTCGTTACAGGGGCGAGGCTTCTGATTCAACGTCCGCCTGGCTTCAAACAAGAAGTGGATAACCTTGTCCTCCTCATACTCGGAGACATAGAGGAGTTGATCGATGGTTAATCCAGTCTCCTCTACCATCTCACGTAACGCTGCTTGCAGGGGAGTCTCTCCCTGCTCGACACGGCCTCCGGGCAAATTCCACTTGGCATTACGCTTGCGCACAAAAAGGATCTGCTCATCACGACGAACGATCACAGTCGCGCGTCGTTTAACGTCTTTGTTCGCGGTAGCGGATTGCGTTGAACCCATAAGTGATGCTTTCAGTCTGTCGCTTGGAGAGGTAAGTTAAAGACAACCTGGAATAACGACTCTCCGATCATATTTCACCACGGAAGTGTCAATATGATGACCACCTCGTTCCTCTGTAGATTCAGACGTCAGCCTTTGAACCAGGCGGGTTTTTCAGCTGTGTTGCTTTGAGAAAGACAAAGCGCGGAAGGAAACACTGACCGATGCCTATCGATAGTGTGTCGAGCAGTTAAGACGAGTACACCAGCAGATACCCAGGCACTGGTTCTCGGGTGCAAAGACTGCATTACCAGGCCCATCGTCCGCTGTGGGGTGCGGGGTGTGGGGTGTGGGGTGTGGACGGTCACGAAAACTTGATGCCCCCCTGAATGTCGTCTCGAGCTAATCGCAAGTCATAGGCATCCTGATTCAGCCGGTGAATCAGGTTGAGCAACCGCTGGCGTAACACTTCGTCTTCGAGTTGCTCAGCTGCGCGCATAACATCCAGCGCCGCGACCTCATTATTGGTGGCGACGGAGTCGAGCAGTTTTCGCATGCTTTTTGATGGCCGATTCATCTATAGCTCCTCGGTTTCCGGTGACGCGAATCATACGGCCCTAATATTTCGCCAGTGTTTCAAGTGTTTCAGTAGCAAGAGTTGGCTTTGCGCCACCGACCTCGGCTGAGTTGCCGCTAGAAAGCCCGAGCCGACCTCAGACAATAGCACTCCATCAAAATCGCTAAGAGGTCGCTCTGAATACTCAGCCAAACTTACCAGCAGAAGTTCTGACCATGACATAGTTAGCGCTAAAGAAGTAAAATTGGCATCACAGCCTTTCTTATTGTCGGCGGCGGCAAAAACTGAGTGCAACACCTGACCTTTCCGGTACGGTGCTGCCCCTATGTCTTATTCCGAACTCAGCG
>NZ_WIWK01000232.1:0-2062 GCF_009600165.1 Pseudomonas sp. FSL R10-0399 | reverse complement strand
GTAGTGCGGGCCTGGCGCTGGGGGTGATTTTATGCGGCACGCCGTTCCTGGCCTGCATGCCGCTGGTGATGCAAAGCTCGCGGGACATCGCCCCCCACGCCACTCAGCGCAACGCTGCCTTGCTCACCGCCTGTTTTGCCGTCGGCCAACTGGGCGGGCCTTTGCTGGCAGCCGTCAGCAGCCATTTCAGTGGCGGCTTGCACCCGGCGCTGATCATCGCGGCCAGCGGCCTGGTGCTGGCCGGGGTACTGGCCTTGCAACTGGTTAATTTTGTAGCAGTGCGCGCACCTTGCGACGCACCCACTGCTCCGCGCTGACAAAAGTGATACCTAGCAGCACCAGCACCGCGCCCACGGCGAAGTTGAAGCTTAATGGCTCATCCAGTATCAACACGCCAAAGGTCACCCCGAACAGAGGCGTCATAAACGAAAACACGGCCAGATTGGAGGCCAGGTAACGCTTGAGCAGCCAAAACCACATCAGGTAGCTGAAAAAAGACACCACCAGGCCCTGAAACAAGACGCTGCCAATGGCCAGCCCGGTGAAGCTGAAGTGGGTGATTTGTCCCGTGGCAAGGGCAATCACCAGCAGGCCGATAAAGCCCACGATCAACTGGTAAAACAGGGTCAGCGTGACCGGTGCCTCAGAGAGCCTGGAGCCGCGCACCACCACAGTGGTGACGCCCCAGGCCATGCCCGCCAGCACGCCGTAGGCATCGCCAAGCAAAACGTCGGGGTCCATGTCTGCGAACGACATGCCGCCGGCAAAGGAGAATGCAATGCCCAGAAACGCGAGGAAGATCCCCAGCCACTGCAGCGGCCGCAGACGCTCACTGGGCAACAGCCAGTTCACTCCAAGCGCAGTAAAGATCGGCGCGGTATAGAGGAACACCGACATGTGCGCCGCGCTGGTCAGGTGCAGCCCCTGCGCGATAAAGAAAAACTCCAGGCCAAACAAACTGCCTGCGAGCAGTCCGCCGCGCCAAGTGGATGGCACCTGGTCCCAGCCACCCTTCCAGCAAATCACCAGCCCCACCAGCAGCGCCGAGATGCCCGAGCGGGCCATGGCCTGCATGATCGGGGAAATATCAGGTGCAGCTACTTTGATCAGCACCTGCTGGACACCCCAGATCAGGCACAGCCCCAGCATGACTTGCAGTGCAAAAGCATCCGTTGCTCGCCGCGAACCACTCATAGCCACACCCAAAAGATAAAAACAGCGCAGGCCGCTGGCTTAAACCAGTTCGATACGGTCTGCGTGGATCACAATCTTGCCTTCCTTGTAGAGCGCACCAATGGCCTTCTTGAAGTTGCCCTTGCTGACGCCAAACAGGTTGCTGATCTGCTCGGGTGCACTTTTATCACTGACCGGCAATACCCCGTTGTTTTCACGCAACTTGCTGAGGATCTTCGAGTTCAGGCTGCTGGATGCCTCCTGACCGACTGGCTGCAAACTCAGGCTGATCTTGCCGTCGGCACGAACTTCCTTGATATAGCCTTTCTCTTGCTTGCCCGCACGCAGGAACTTGAACACTTCGTTCTTGTGGATCAAGCCCCAGTGCTTGTTGTTGATCACGGCTTTAAAGCCCATGTCCGTGGCCTCAGCCACCAGCAGATCAACTTCCTGGCCCACCTGGTAGTTGGCCGGGGTTTTGTCCAGGTAGCGGTCCAGGCGGGCCGTGGCGGTGATGCGGCGTGTGTGCTTGTCCAGGTAAACGTGCACAACCACATATTCTCCAGCGGTCATCTGGCGTTTTTCTTCGGAATACGGCAACAGCAAATCTTTCGGCAGGCCCCAATCAAGGAAAACACCGATGCTATTAATTTCGACGACTTTAAGACTGGCAAACTCACCGACTTGAACTTTTGGTTTTTCAGTGGTGGCAATTAACTTGTCAGCGCTGTCCAAATAAACAAATACGTTTAGCCAGTCTTCATCTTCACTGGGAATATCTTTCGGAATATAGCGATTGGGCAACAGGATTTGGCGGTCTCAAGGAGCAAGTGCAACACCTCATGTAAGGTGTTGCCATGTCTACCCAATACAACCACCTGAGTACCGA
>NZ_WIWK01000231.1:0-2079 GCF_009600165.1 Pseudomonas sp. FSL R10-0399 | reverse complement strand
GCCGTTTACCCGCGCATATGCTGCCCGCCCATGTGCTGTGCCTGGCGGCGTTACCGCTGACCCCCAACGGCAAGCTGGACAGGCAGGCGCTGCCGTCACCGCAGGCCTGCCGGGAGGTGGCTGAACGTGTCGTGCCAGGCACTCCGGCCGAGGTGTTGCTGGTTGAGATCTGGCAGGAGTTGCTGGGGCTGGAGGCGATTGGCGTCACCGAGAACTTCTTCGAGCTGGGCGGTGATTCGATCATCTCCCTGCAAGCGGTGAGCCGTGCCGGGGCCCGTGGGTTGGCCTTTACCCCCAAACAGTTGTTCACCGCGCAAACCATCCGTGCGTTGGCGGCACTGGCGCAGACTGCCGAGCCGCAACGGCTTGAAGCACTCGACACTCCGGCGTTTGCCCTTGCACCCGACACGCTGCCGATTGATCGCAATGAGCTGGATGATGTTTACCCGTTGTCGCCGATGCAGCAGGGCATGCTTTTCCATTGCATCGAGTCGCCCGAGCTTAATCTGTACGTCAACCAGTTGAGCGTGGCGGTTGAAGGCTTGCAGGTAGAGCGTTTTCGCGCCGCCTGGCAAACCTTGCTCGAACGCCATGAGGTGCTGCGTGCTGCGTTCAGGTGGCGTGACGGCGTGGCCGAGCCGATGCAAGCGGTGTATCGGCATGCCGAACTACCGATTGTCGAGCTGGACTGGCGTGATCATGCAGCTCCCGAAGCCGCCTTGCAGGCACTGGCCGCGGATGAACAGGCCCGTGGTTTTGACCTCAACTGCCCGCCGTTGATGCGCTTCACCCTGGTGCATGTGGGTGAGTCCCGTGTGCAAATGATCTGGACGTACCATCACTTGCTGCTCGACGGCTGGAGCGCCTCGCGCCTGCTCGGGGAGATGCTGCGCGTGTACGCCGGGCAGGCGTTGCCAGCCCTGACCGGGCGTTATGCCGACTACATCAGTTGGTTGCAGCGCCAGGACGCCTCGCTGGCCGAACACTTCTGGCGCGAGCGCTTGCAAGCGCTGGACGCACCGAGCATTTTGGCCAAGGCTGCGAATACTCAGGGCCGCGGGCATGGCGTGTTGTACAGCTATCTGGACAGCGCGGCGACCCAGCGTCTGCATCGCTTTGCCAATGCCCAGCGCGTCACCCTGAACACGCTGATTCAGGGGGCCTGGCTGTTGCTCTTGCAGCGTCACACCGGGCAGCGCAGCGTGGCCTTTGGCGCCACCGTGGCCGGGCGACCGACGCAATTGGCCGGGGCGCAGGACATGCTCGGGCTGTTTATCAACACCTTGCCGGTGATCCAGATCCTCGACCCGCAGCAGGCGCTGGGCGATTGGTTGCGTCAGGTGCAGGACTACAACCTGGCGATCCGCGACTTTGAACACACGCCGCTGGCAGATATTCAGCGCTGGGCCGGGCAGGGCGGGCAGGGGTTGTTCGACAGCATCATCGTGTTTGAAAACCACCCGGTAGACCGCGCCCTGCGCGGTGAGCAGGACGGCGAGTTGCGCTTTGCCGAGGTCGGCAGCGGCGGGGTGACCAACTTCCCGATGGACTTGATGGTCAGCGCCAGCGAGCAAGGCCTGGAGGTTGAATACCTGTACCTGCGCGAGCGCTTCAGTGCGCCTGAGGTCGAGCGCATTCGTGCGCAACTGGAAGGGTTGCTGGCACAGTTGCCGCAAGACGCCGAGCGTTTGATCGGTGCCATCGGCTTGCCCAACGCCTGTATCGAACCGACGCATCCCGCTCTGCCGGTGACTGATCTGGTGCAGGGCTTTAGCCAGCAGGTGTTGCGCCAGCCGCAGGCCAGGGCGCTGAGCTGTGACGGCCGCGAACTCAGTTATGCCGAGCTTGAGCGTCAAGCCAATGGGCTGGCTTGTGAGTTGCAGTCCCGAGGCATCGGCCCGGAGGAGGTGGTGGCCGTGGCGCTGCCGCGCTCGGAGCTCACCGTCGTAGCGTTTTTGGCGGTGCTCAAGGCGGGCGCGGCGTACCTGCCGCTGGACCTGGATTACCCCGCCGAGCGTCTGGCCTATATGTTGGCGGACTCGGGCGCGAGCCTGTTGCTGTGCCGCAGCGACGTCGATC
>NZ_WIWK01000230.1:0-2144 GCF_009600165.1 Pseudomonas sp. FSL R10-0399 | reverse complement strand
GGGCCGCTGTGGCCGATGACCAAATGCGACGCCCCGCCGCCCACGCCCCAACGCGACGCACCGGCCTGCCAGGCTTCGATCACCTGCGGGTGATTGGCCAAGCCCAAGTAGTCGTTATTGCAGAAGGCCAAAAGAGGCTGACCATCGACCACCACCTGCGGCCCTTGCGGGCTCTCAAGCAATGGCCGTTGACGGTAAAGATTGTCGGCACGACGCGCAGCCAGACGGGCGCTTAAATCAAAAGACATGCTGGCCTCGGAAATAGATTGCACAAGACCTGTAGGAGCGAGCTCGCCTCGCGATCTTTTGATCGTTTAAAAGATCGCGAGGCAAGCTCGCTCCTACAGTTAAGAGGCTTACACCGCAGCGTTATAGAACTGCTCGCTGGATTTTTGCTCGATCAGCGCTTGCTCGATCGCCGCCTGATGCACTTCATCGGCGTGTTCCTGGCGGGCTTCGGGCAAGATGCCCAGGCGCGCAAACAGTTGCATGTCTTTGTCCGCCTGCGGGTTGGCGGTGGTCAGCAATTTGTCGCCGTAGAAAATCGAGTTGGCCCCGGCAAAGAACGCCAGCGCCTGCATTTGCTCGTTCATGGCTTCACGCCCGGCCGACAGGCGAACATGGCTTTGTGGCATCAAGATACGCGCCACTGCCAGCATGCGGATGAAGTCGAACGGATCGATGTCCTCGGCATTGGCCAGCGGCGTGCCCGCCACTTTCACCAGCATGTTGATCGGCACCGACTCCGGGTGCTCGGGCAGGTTAGCCAGCTGGATTAGCAGATTGGCGCGGTCGTCCAGCGACTCGCCCATGCCCAGAATGCCCCCGGAACAGATCTTCATCCCCGCATCGCGCACGTAGCTCAAGGTTTGCAGGCGTTCGCTGTAGGTACGGGTGGTGATGATGCTGGTGTAAAAGTCGGGCGAGGTGTCGAGGTTGTGGTTGTAGTAGTCCAGCCCCGCGTGCGCCAGCGCCGCCGTTTGCTCCTGATCGAGCTTGCCCAGGGTCATGCAGGTTTCCAGGCCCATGGCCTTCACGCCTTTGACCATTTCCAGCACGTAAGGCATGTCTTTGGCCGACGGGTGCTTCCAGGCTGCGCCCATGCAGAAACGCGTCGAGCCGATGGCTTTGGCCCGCGCCGCCTCTTCAAGCACCGCCTGCACCTGCATCAACTTCTCTTTTTCCAGCCCGGTGTTGTAGTGACCGGACTGCGGACAATATTTGCAATCTTCCGGGCACGCCCCGGTTTTGATCGAAAGCAGCGTCGAAACTTGCACCCGATTGGCGTCGAAATGCGCGCGGTGCACGGTCTGCGCCTGAAAAAGCAGGTCATTGAACGGTTGGACAAACAACGCTCGAACTTCGGCTAAAGACCAATCATGTCGCAAGTTGGCATGGGTGCTGGCGCTCATCGGCGATTCTCTTGTTTATGCTGGGACTTGAACCTGAAGCAACCGCCTCAGGCACGGCACGGATGCGCGATATGTTTGAGGATGCTACATGACTTGTCAACCACGCTTGTTTAGCGTGGTTGACAATTGGTTATTAATTAACCAAACGTGTTTAGTGTGCGATGAACGCACCGACACCCCGCTGCCACTCTGCGCGGCCTGCGAACTGGAGCTGCCCTGGTTGGGTGACCGTTGCGAGCGGTGCGCATTGCCGCTGCCGATGGCCGGGCTCACCTGCGGCCTGTGCATCAAGCACCCACCGGCCTACGAATCGGTGTATGCGCCGTGGGTATACGGCTTTCCCGTCGACAGTTTGATCATCCGCTTCAAGCACAACAGCCGCTGGCCGTATGGCCGCTTGTTGGCCGATATTCTCGGCCAATCGCTGCGCGATCGGTTCAATACTGGCGACCCCCAACCCGACTGTTTACTGCCGGTGCCGCTGTCTACCCAGCGCCTGCGCCAGCGCGGCTACAACCAGGCCGCCATGCTCGCCCAGTGGTTGAGTCGCGATTTGGGTATCCCGTGTCACGACGACTGGCTGCTGCGCCACCAAGACACCGCCGCGCAACAGGCGCTCGACGCCAAGGCCCGCAAACGCAACTTGCTCCACGCCTTCAGCCTGGCCCCGCAGGTTGACGTGCGCGGCCTGCACCTGGCGCTGGTGGACGACGTACTGACCACCGGCGCCAC
>NZ_WIWK01000022.1:0-61606 GCF_009600165.1 Pseudomonas sp. FSL R10-0399 | reverse complement strand
GATCGCCCAGCGCGAGCTTGTGCATGAAGGTTTGGGGATTACCAAGGCGCTGGATTACAGCCTAAAACGATGGGCTGTGTTGAGCCGTTATCTCAACGACGGCACGGTGCCGATAGACAACAACCATATCGAACAGCAAATTCGACCTTGGGCTCTTGGAAGAAAAAACTGGCTGTTCGCCGGTTCACTACGCAGTGGCCAACGCGCTGCCGCGCTAATGAGTTTGATCCAGTCAGCCAAGCTCAACGGCCACGATACGTATGCTTATCTAAAAGACGTTCTTACTCGCCTGCCTACGCAGCGGGCGAGTGAGATTGGGGAGTTGTTGCCGCATCGATGGCAACCGGCTTAGTTGCGCAAGACGGGATGCCCGGACGCTTACCTTGCAGCTTGCAGCTTGCAGCTTGCAGCTTGCAGCTTGCAGTTCAAAATCCAGACATAAAAAACCACCGCTCAGGTGGTTTCTTTATATCCCGGCGTTCAGTCGCCGTAATAAATGCAGCCACTGGTGCACGTTTCATGAATTCGAATGGCTGACAGTTCAGGAAGCAAGGGCTTGAGCTGTTGCCAAATCCACTTCGCCAAAACTTCGCTGGTTGGATTTTCCAAGCCAGGAATATCGTTCAAGTAGTTATGGTCGAGTTGCTCATACAGCGGCTTGAAAATCGCTTTGATTTCCGAGAAGTCGCGGATCCAGCCGGTTGCAGGATCAATGTCGCCACTCAAATGGATTGCAACCTTGAATGAATGCCCATGCAAACGACCGCATTTATGGCCTTCAGGGACGTAAGGCAACCGATGCGCGGATTCGAAGGTAAACTCTTTAAAAATTTCCACAGTGTTTATAGCTCTGAAAGGTGGCTATCGCCTGGGCGATGAATGCAGGACGGCAGTTTAGCAGTTAACGCACGGCTAACGACAATCACGCTCCAGGCCAGCAGACAGACAGACCTGCATATTCAGTTTCAATTAAGCCAACAACGCTATAGTCCGCATTTTTAACGTGGCATGCATCGGAGGTAAGTGATCACCGTGAATCAGTACGTTCGAGGCTGTGTTGCACTGCTGCTTATTACGTTTTCCTGTTTGGTCTTCTCCCGGGACCTGGATCAGGACGAAGCGCTGCGTTTGCGAGAAAAAGGCGTCATCTTGCCCCTGGAGCAACTGCTTCAAAAGGCATTCCAGTATCACCCCAAGGCCAAGCTGCTCGAAGCGGAGCTGGAAGAGGATGATGACATGTATGTTTACGAAGTTGAGTTGCTGACTCAGGACGGTGTCGTCCGTGAACTCAAGCTGAATGCCGCAGATGGCCAGCTACTCAAAGATGAGGTTGATGATTAATGCGGTTGTTGCTGGTAGAAGACCATGTCCCCTTGGCTGACGAATTGATAACCGGGCTAACGCGCTTGGGGTATGCAGTGGATTGGCTGGCAGACGGCCGTGATGCCCTGTATCAGGGGCAAAGTGAGCCGTACGATTTGATTGTTCTCGATCTGGGTTTGCCGGGTGTTCCCGGTATCGACGTCCTTAAACAATGGCGCACACAGGGGCTTGCCACGCCGGTGCTGATCCTGACCGCCCGCAGCTCATGGTCTGAGCGGATTGAAGGGCTCAAGGCCGGAGCCGATGATTACGTAACCAAACCCTTCCACCCTGAAGAGCTGCAACTGCGTGTACAAGCGCTGCTGCGCCGCTCTCATGGTCAGTCGAACCAGCCGTTGCTTAAATCCGCAGGGTTGCACCTGGACGAGTCGCGCCAATCTGTTACCCATGGCGAGAGTGAAGTGCAACTGACCGCTGCCGAGTTTCGCCTGTTGCGCTACTTTATGCTCCACCCCCAACAGATCCTCTCCAAAAGCCATTTGGCTGAGCATCTCTACGACGGTGAAACAGAACGCGACTCCAATGTGCTTGAGGTTCATGTGAACCATTTGCGGCGCAAGCTCGGCCGCTCTGTCATAGAAACCCGTCGCGGGCAGGGCTATATCTTCGGGTCTGGTGATCAGTGAAGTCCATTCAGCGGCGCTTGAGCATTGGCCTGATCAGTGTCTTGTTTCTATCGGGCCTGGTGGTAAGCCAGGTCAGTCTCTGGCTATTTGAAAATGGCCTTCAGCGATATTTAGAGTCTGGCCTGCAGATTGACAGCGAAAACCTGTTAGTCGCGCTGAGCCGTGGTCCTCTAGGCTTACAGCTGGACGAGCGACGCCTGTCGCCCGCTTATCAGCGTCCGTTTTCAGGGCATTATTTCAGCATCGAATTTGGCGACACACATTGGCGCTCGCGCTCATTGTGGGACGCACAATTACCCAGACCCAAGCAGCCCGGCCTGGACAGCACGCTTCAACCCGGCCCGGAAGGCCAGATGTTGCTGCTCCTGCGCAGCGATTACCTGCGCTTTGGCCAGCCTGTTTCCATCACAGTGGCTCAGGACTACACGCCGATACGAGAAAGCTTCAAGCAAGTGCAGAGAATTGGTCTGGGCATTGGCATCGTTGCGCTCATGGTCATCTTGCTCATGCAGCGGCTCACCGTCCGTCGAGCACTGCGGCCACTGGAAACCGCGCGCAAACAAATCGTGCAATTGCAATCAGGTCAACGCTCACAGCTGGATACCCAAGTTCCCCTTGAACTTGAGCCTTTGGTCACACAGATAAACCACCTGTTGAGCCACACTGAAGACACCTTAAAGCGCTCGCGAAATGCCCTGGGCAACTTGGGGCATGCCTTAAAAACGCCTCTGGCGGTCTTATACAGCTTGGTCAATGACCCGCAATTTGAGCACTACCCTCAGTTGCAACAAAGCCTGCGCGAGCAACTGGAGCATATTCAACAGCGGATGACTCGTGAGCTCAATCGTGCCCGGCTGGCCGGTGATGCCTTGCCGGGTGCCCAGTTTGACGGCGATGCAGAACTGCCTGCCTTAATGTCCACGCTGGGCATGATTCATGGCAATCACCTGCACTTGGCGCTAAATGCCTCACCCGGGCTGCAGATGCCTTGGGACCGTGAAGACATGCTCGAATTGCTCGGCAACCTATTGGATAACGCCTGTAAATGGGCCGATTCCCAAGTTGAGCTAAGTGTTCAGCAAAACCCGAATGGATTTGTCATAGAGGTCCAGGACGATGGTCCCGGTATTCCTGAGTCCGAGCGTGATCAGGTCTTCAGTCGTGGCGCTCGTTTGGACGAACAAGTCAGCGGCCATGGCCTGGGCTTGGGCATCGTGCGCGATATTGTGGAGGCATGGGGAGGGGAGATGAGGCTTGAAACCGGCCCGCTGGGCGGCTTGTCAGTGATCATCGAACTGCACAAGCGTAAACGTTAAGAGGCGCCAGTGGCTCAGGCCAGCAGGCGCCTCTTGGCTGTCACATCACACGCGGAACTGATCCATCAGGTTTTGTTGCTGATTCGCCAGCGAGTTCAGCGACTGGCTTACCCGTGCCGACTCATTGGCCTGCCCGGACAACGACTCGGTGACATCACGAATTGTGGCCACGTTGTGGTTAATCTCTTCGGCCACGGCACTTTGTTCTTCTGCGGCACTGGCAATCTGCAAGTTCATGTCAGTAATGACTGTCACCGCCTCGCCGATTTGCTGCAGAGCAGTGACCGCTTGTCCCACTTGCTCGACGCTGCCCTGAGCCTGACGATGACTGTTGCCCATGGACGACACGACATCTTGGGTGCCCACTTGAAGTTGCTCGATCACTTGGCGAGTTTCTTCGACCGACTCCTGAGTGCGTCGCGCCAGGTTACGCACTTCGTCCGCCACCACGGCAAATCCACGGCCGGCTTCACCGGCACGTGCTGCTTCAATCGCCGCATTCAGGGCGAGCAAGTTGGTTTGCTCGGCAATGGCGCGGATTACTTCCAGTACAGAACCAATTTTCTCGCTGTTGGCCGCCAATCCTTCCACTTGCACCATCGCCTCGCTCATGTCAGCGGCCAAGTGATCAATGCTGTTGGTTGTGCGGTCGATGATGGTCAAGCCCTCGCGTGTAGCCTGATCTGCATCACGTGCGGCTTGAGCGGCCTGTGCAGCACTGCGGGCGACGTCCTGCGCCGTGGCGCTCATTTCATGAGATGCCGTGGCCACCTGATCCACCTGGCGATATTGCTGCTCCATGCCTGCGCTGGTCTGGGTCGCAATCGCCGCCGACTGGTCAGCGGTACTGCGAGCGTCCTGCACGGAGCGTTTAACTTCGGCAATGATCGGTTGCAGTTTGTCGAGGAAGCGGTTGAACCAGCCCGCCAATTGCCCGAGCTCATCTTTCTTGTCGTACTCCAGACGGCGCGTCAGGTCACCTTCGCCGCTGGCAATGTCCTCCAGCATGCGCGCAACACCCAGTATCGGGCTAGTCACGCTGCGCGCCATCAGCCATACCAACAGCAAACCGATGATCGCCGCCAGCGAACCCAGCCCCAACTCAATCAGGGTGCCAGCGGTATTACGCGCCTCCAGGTCGGCCTGAAGCACTTGTGCCGGTCCCACCAGTACCTTTTCAGGCACATCGAGCAAGACCCCCCAAGGTTTGCTGCCAGGAATCGGGAAAAACGGTGTCAGCACTTTCAAACGTTGATGGTTGCGGATGCTCTCGGTCTGACCCGCGCTGTTCATCAACTCTGTCAGCTTGCCACCGTCATCGGGATCGACCTGATTCAGGCGCAGGCTGAGCTTGCTGGCATCCGCGCTGAAACCTGACAGCAAGCCTGCCGAGGTGATGATGCCGACGTTGGTTTGCCCGTCGTACAGCTTTTTGCTGGCCTGCACACTCATGGCTTGCAGGCTGTTGAGGTTGATATCAACGGAGAGCGAAGCGATCACCTTGCCATCGACCATCAGCGGGAAAACGATGCTGGTCATCAGCACCCGTTGCCCGTCAATGTCATAAAAGTAAGGTTCGATAATGCACGGCTTTAGCGTCGCACGCGGGCAGGTAAACCATGAGTTATTGGCCTGACCGCTAGGTCCGATACTGGTGTCGGACATATCGGTTTCAGGCAGCGCCATCGAGGTGAGCTTGCCGGGTGTCGGCTGTGACCAATAAAGGGCAAAGCGGCCCTTGTCGTTGCTGCCCAGCACGGGTTGATGCTCAAACAACTTGTCTTTGCCATCCAGTGCGTTGGCTTCAAATACCAGCGACAGGCCGAGCAAGTCAGGGTTGGCCTGCAACGCCGCTTTTACTTGGTGAGTCAGGTCCTCACGCAGGTCGAAGGCATCCAGAAAGCGCTTTTCGGATTGCTCACGCAAAAACAGGACTTGGCGGGCAAAGCCGTTTCCGTATTGGTAGGCGTCCATAAATTGACGGCTAATGGCCTGGGCCTGCGCCTCACCCTGAGCTTCGATACGCGCCTGGGCTGAATCATTGAGCATTTTTGCGCTTGAGGCTTCTACCAGGCTGGAGGTGTACTCCATGCGGTAGAGAGAAAGCCCTACCAGCAGGGCAACAATACCCACAAGGCAAAGGCCGGCGAGCAGGGTGATTTTCCACTGTATGGAAAGCTGTCTGAGCGACATGGAGACATCCTAAAAAGAGGCTTTTACCCTTAGCGGCCATTTGACACATTTCTTTACGACAAAAAGCGAAATTTCATGTTAAAAAAAATGCGCTAAAGCCCTGTAAATACTAGGGATAAATTGCTTTTTCAGTGGTTCGTCGATCGCTTCTGGCCTGCGCTTTGACAAGGCGCCGATGCTCCTGCAAAGTGTGCGCCCTCAAATAAGCCCTCCTTTCCAAATCCGGCGACTGCAACAGCAGTCTATTACCCGGAGTTTTCCGCTTTACGGTGTTTTTATCGTGGTGCGTACTATGAGGTTGTAACTATGAATGCAGTAATTGCCGCGGTCGGCATCATGTTGGTGCTCAGTCTGTTCCGTGTGCATGTGGTCATCGCACTGATTGTGGGTGCGGTGGTAGGCGGGTTGGTGGGCGGCCTGAGCATCGAGGCCACGCTCGAGGCGTTCAACAGCGGCTTGGGCGGCGGAGCCACTGTGGCGTTGTCTTACGCCTTGCTGGGCGCTTTCGCAGTGGCGATCGCCAAGTCCGGGCTGGCTCATGCACTGGCCGACAGAGCCTTGGCGATGGTCAACAAGCAGCAGGCAGTCGGTGGTAATCGGGTCAAATGGCTATTGATCGGGTTACTGTTGGTGGTTGCGATTTGCTCGCAGAACATCTTGCCGATTCATATCGCTTTCATCCCGCTGTTGGTTCCGCCTTTGCTGTATGTGCTGACCAAACTGAAGATCGACCGCCGCCTGGTTGCCTGTGTCATGACCTTTGGCTTGATCACGCCCTACATGTTCTTGCCGGTTGGTTTTGGCAATATTTTCCTCAACCAGATTCTGCTCGCCAACGTCAGCAAAAGTGGCGTTGATATCAGCCAGGTCAATGTCACCCACGCCATGGCTATCCCTGCGCTGGGCATGCTGGTTGGCCTGCTGGTGGCGGTGTTCATCAGCTACCGCAAAAAGCGTGAATATGACCTGGCCAAGATCGAGCAGGTTGAACAGACCGCGATCAACTACAACCCGTTGACCCTGCTGGTGGCCGGGGTCGCGATTGCGTCCGCGTTCATCATTCAGCTGTGGCTGGGTTCGATGATTATCGGCGCCCTGGTCGGTTTTCTGATTTTCTCGGTGTCCGGGATTGTGCGTTGGCGCGAGACCGACGACCTGTTCACCGAAGGCATGAAAATGATGGCCATGATCGGTTTCATCATGATCGCCGCCTCAGGCTTTGCAGAAGTCATGAAAGCCACGGGCGAGGTGAAATCACTGGTTGAAGCCTCGGCGGGCTGGATCAATCACAGCCAGGGAGTAGGCGCGTTGCTCATGCTGCTGGTCGGGTTGTTGGTGACCATGGGGATTGGTTCTTCATTTTCGACGGTGCCGATTCTTGCCGCGATCTTCGTACCACTTTGCGTGCAACTGGGTTTTAGCCCGATGGCGATTGTGTGCATCGTCGGTACGGCAGGCGCGTTGGGGGATGCCGGTTCGCCAGCGTCGGACTCTACCTTGGGCCCGACCTCCGGTTTGAACATCGACGGCCAGCATCACCACATCTGGGACACCGTGGTGCCGACCTTTTTGCATTACAACCTGCCACTGCTGGCCTTCGGCTGGGCCGCCGCGATGATCCTCTAAGGCCGTCTCAGGCCTTCAGGGCAACTCAATCCGGCCGCTCTCGAAAGGGACGGTCGGCCAATCGCCTGCCGCCCAGCGGGCTCTTGCCCGCTCAATCAACTCGCGGTCGCTGGCAACGAAATTCCAGTTCATGCGCCGCGGCCCATCGAGCGGCGCTCCGCCAATCAGCACCGCGTGGCAATCGCTGTCTGCGCTCAGGGTCAGTGCTTCACCCGCCGGCAGCAGTACCAGGCTGTGTGGCTCCAGTGTTTGGCCTTCCAGCTGCATGTCGCCTTGCAACACATACAGCGCCCGCTCCTGATGTTCATCAGGGATCAACAGGGTGGTGGCTGTTTGCATATGGATTTCGGCATACACCGTCGGTGAAAGCACCGGCACCGGCGACTCCAGGCAAAAGCCTGTCCCGGCAATCATTCGTACGCGGACCCCCAGGCTATCGCTCACGGGCAGGCTGTCGGCCGGGTGATGGCTATACGAACCTGCGCCTTGCTCGTGTTCTTTAGGCGACGCCAGCCACACTTGCAGGCCGTGCAAGGTCGAGCCCTGCTCGCGTAGCGGGGCGGGGGTACGCTCAATATGGGCAATCGCGGCGCCTGCGGTCATCCAGCTGACTTCGCCGGGCCCGACCAACTGGTCTGAGCCCAAACTGTCTTTGTGCTGCAAGTGGCCTTCAAACAGGTAGGTGAGGGTCGAAAGACCAATGTGCGGATGCTGTTGGATATTCATCCCGTGACCGGGTGGGTAATCAGTCACCAGCATGTGATCGAAAAAAACAAACGGCCCGACACTGCGGCATTTGGCTGAAGGCAGCGGGCGCAAGATCGGCTGGCCCTCGACGTCTTCGGCGCGCGGGTGAATCACGGTGAATGTCGGCATGGGCCCGTCCAGGCAATTAAGGGAGCGTTGAGCATAACCCAACGCTCGCGAGGCCCGCATTACTGGCTGAAAGCGCCTTCTGACAAGTGCGTTTCGATGGTGACGTCAGCGGTGGTCATCAGTTTGTGCACCGGGCACTTGTCGGCGACCTTATGCAGCTCTTCGCGCTGTTGGTCGGTCAGTACGCCCTTGAGGGTCAGTTTCACGTGCAGCGCGTATTTGCCTTGTTGCTCTTCGCTGGCATCGTGCTTGACCTCAACAGTCACCCCGGTAAGCGGAATGTCTTTCTTTTGCGCATAGAGCTTGAGCGTCAATGCTTTGCAGGCGCCCAGCGCGGCGTCGAAATAATCGTGCGGAGACGGTGCTGAACCCTCGCCACCGATCGCTTTGGGAACATCAGTAAACACTTCGTAATCGTCGATTTTAATGCTGTGACGAAAACCTTCGTGGGACACGGTGTTGACGGTAACGGTCATGGCAAACCTCAGAGTGGAGTGATAAAGGTCCTGATCTTTATAGAGCACTGCACCGGGTTGTACGTTCCATCGGGCAAAAAAAATGCCCCGACCAGGTCGGGGCATTTTCAGTGAGCGGGGGAGGGCTTACTTGCCTTCCCAGCGCTTCAGAACCAGGGTGGCGTTAGTGCCTCCGAAGCCGAAGCTGTTGCTCATCACGGTGTTGATCGTTGCATCTTCACGGGTTTTGGTCAGCACTGGCATGTCGGCAACCGCCGGGTCCAGTTCATCAATGTTGGCGGAGCCC
The DNA here is from genome assembly GCF_009600165.1 of Pseudomonas sp. FSL R10-0399. Taxonomy (NCBI): domain Bacteria; kingdom Pseudomonadati; phylum Pseudomonadota; class Gammaproteobacteria; order Pseudomonadales; family Pseudomonadaceae; genus Pseudomonas; species Pseudomonas sp. FSL R10-0399. Next base: position 52,824 of record NZ_WIWK01000022.1, on the reverse strand, counting down.
GCAATGAAGTTGCCTTCCATCATCAGCATGCAGTAGATCGCTTCGTGAACGCCTGCGGCGCCCAGGGAGTGACCCGACAGGCTTTTGGTCGAGCTGATAGGCGGTGCCTTGTCTGCGAAGACTTCGCGAATGCCTTTCATCTCTGCCACGTCGCCAACCGGAGTCGATGTGCCGTGGGTGTTGATGTAGTCGATCGGTGCATCGACCGTCGACATTGCCATCTGCATGCAGCGGATAGCGCCTTCGCCGCTCGGAGCAACCATGTCATAGCCGTCAGACGTTGCGCCGTAGCCAACGATTTCAGCGTAGATCTTGGCGCCACGGGCCAGAGCGTGTTCCAGCTCTTCGACCACCACCATACCGCCACCGCCAGCGATGACGAAACCGTCACGGTCGGCGTCGTAGGCACGGGAAGCTTGTTCAGGGGTGTCATTGCGCTTGCTGGACAGCGCGCCCATTGCGTCGAACAGGAACGACTGGCTCCAGTGCTCCTCTTCACCACCACCGGCGAAAACGATGTCCTGCTTGCCCATCTGGATCTGTTCCATGGCGTGACCGATGCAGTGAGCACTGGTGGCGCAGGCAGAAGCGATGGAGTAGTTCAGGCCCTTGATCTTGAACGGTGTCGCCAGGCAAGCGGACACGGTGCTGCTCATGGTCCGCGTTACACGGTATGGGCCGACACGTTTAACGCCTTTTTCGCGCAGGATGTCCAGTGCTTCCATCTGGTTCAGGGTCGACGCACCACCGGAACCGGCGATCAGGCCAGTACGCGGGTTGGAGACTTGCTCCTCGGTCAGGCCCGAATCAGTGATGGCGTCTTTCATGGCCAGGTAGGCGTAAGCCGCTGCATGGCCAACAAAGCGATAAATCTTGCGATCGATCAGCTCTTCGAGGTTCAGGTCGATGGAGCCGGAAACCTGGCTACGCAGACCCATTTCGGCGTATTCCGGGTTGAAGCGGATGCCAGGGCGACTAGCACGCAGGTTAGCGGAGACGGTCTCTTTGTCATTGCCCAGGCACGAAACAATGCCCAGACCAGTGATAACGACGCGGCGCATGCGGATAACCCTTAAAAGTTGTCAGTTGAAGTGAACACGCCGACCCGAAGGCCTTCAGCGGTATAAATCTCGCGACCGTCGACAGTCACCGAACCATCGGCAATGGCCAGGTTCAGCTTGCCCTTGAGGACGCGTTTAATGTGAATGTTGTAGGTGACCTTCTTGGCGGTCGGCAAAACCTGGCCAAAGAACTTCACTTCGCCCGAACCCAGGGCACGACCGCGGCCCGGCAAACCCTGCCAGCCCAGGTAAAAGCCAACCAGCTGCCACATGGCGTCGAGGCCCAGGCAGCCCGGCATCACCGGATCGCCTTCAAAGTGGCAGGCAAAAAACCACAGGTCTGGAGTGATATCCAGCTCGGCGACCAATTCACCCTTGCCGTACTTGCCGCCTTCTTCACTGATATGGGTAATGCGATCCACCATCAGCATGTTAGGGGCGGGCAGTTGCGCGTTACCTGGGCCGAACAGTTCGCCGCGGCTACAGCGCAGCAGATCTTCCCGAGTAAAGGCGTTTTGTTTGGTCATGCGAGCTCCTCAATAATCCCATGCGGCAGGGTGGGGCAAATCTTCCCGACCAACCGAAACATGTTGTCTCAGTTCGCCAGCCTACACATAGACTATTGCGTTGTAGTGAAAGTCACAGCGCAAAGGACAGGAATGTACACTTGTGCACTGAAAATTTAAATCGGGCCGGTTCAGGGGCCCATTCGGGTGCCTAAGACTGCCGCACTTTTGCATTTTACGCCAGTCGCAGGTGGCTCTTTAGCCACAAGTTACTGGACCCAGCACTGCAGAATTTGTTCCAGATCGGTTCGTTTGAACGGCTTTGCAAGGTAATCGTTCATACCGGCTTGCAGGCAGTTTTCCCTGTCTCCCTGTAAGGCGTTGGCGGTCAACGCGATAATGGGCACCGTCCTGCAGCCTGCCAATTGACGAATTTGCCGGGTAGCCTCATAGCCATCAATGATGGGAAGACGGCAGTCCATCAGGATCGCCACATAGTCTTCGGTATTGGCCTGGTGAATGGCTTGTGCACCATCACTGACCACGCACACTTCGTAGCCAAGGCTTCGCAGGGTGGCTTCGATGACCGTCTGATTGACCGGATTATCCTCCACCAACAGCACTTTGCCGCCGTGGCCCGTGGGCGGTTGTGCAGCCAGCGCCGGCGGTTGGCTCAGGGTCACGGGTTGGTGCAGCTCCAGCGGAATTTCCAGGGTGAACACCGAACCTTGGCCTTCCTCACTCTTGGCGCGCAACGTACCGCCCATGCGCTCAGCCAGCGTGCGGGCGATGGGCAGGCCCAGGCCGGTGCCGCCATAACGCCGGGATATCGAACTGTCCGCTTGCTGAAAGGCGTCAAACATGGATTCAAGTTTTTCGTTGCTGATCCCGATTCCGCTGTCGCGCACCGTGCAGGTAAACCAAATCAACTGGTGATCCAGCGGCTGCCATTTAGCTTCAATGCTGACGTTGCCGCGCTCGGTAAATTTCAAGGCATTGCCAATCAGATTGACCAGAATTTGCCGTATCCGGGTCGGATCGCCAAGGACGTGCAAGGCCGACAAGCCTTCAGGCAATGCCAGTTGCAGCAGCAAACCCCGCTGGCCTGCACTGAACTGGAACGTTTGTGCGCAGTTATCGATCAAATCCAGCAAGTTGAACGCAATGTGCTCAAGTTCCAGCGTCGAGCGTTCGATCCTCGAGAAGTCGAGAATGTCATTGATCACCTTCAACAAGTGCTCAGTAGACGCCGAGGCAAGGTCTGCATATTCCTTTTGCTCTTCAGTCATCTCGGTGGTTTCGAGCAGTTGCAGCATTCCCAGCACGCCATTCATGGGCGTGCGCAACTCATGGCTCATCATCGCCAAAAATTCAGTTTTAGCGCGGTTGGCGCTCTCGGCCTCTTCGCGCGCCTGAATCAATTGCGACATAGCTGTCTGCTGCTCACGGCTGGCCTGTTCAAGGCCCGAAGCCAGATTATTGATGTGTTGGGCCAGGCTGCCCAGTTCGCCATCGTCAACCACCGGCAGAGGAGCCTTGTAATCACCGTGCTGGATGGCCTTGACGGTTTTGCTCATGTCGCTGATGGGCTTGGACAGGTTCGCCGCCAGGCGCCGTGCCAAAAGGAAGGTAAAACCCAGGGCAAAGAGCGCAAGAATCACCGCTTTGAGCAGGATCTCTTGCTGGCGCTTGCTGAATGCATCGTTGGACATGCCCACCAGCACGCGGCCCAGGTAATCCTCTTCTGGCGCAGAGGCTTGCAGGTTGTTGCGTAAAAACACATCGCCTGAGTGGCCTCTCTGCCAGCGCACTGGCGCCTGAAAAACCTCAAATTTGGCCCCTTGCGATGGGGAAAACGCCGCTTTTTCAGCGCGAGCCAGCGTCTTGCCGGCACTGTCCTGGATCTGCACAAACTCAACGTGGGGGGTGTTCAGCGAGGCGGTAATCAGGCTTTGCAGGATCACCGCATTCCCGGTAATGACCCCATATTCACTGGCCGGGGCCAATTGGTTGGCAATCAACTGACCGGTGTAGTTCAGCTCCTGGCGCAAGTCCTGGATCCGTACACAGGTGAAAAAACTGATCAGCAGCAGGGTGATCAATAAAGCTGGGCCCAGACTCATCATCTGCGTGCGGGTGTGAATATCCCAGCGACTACGTGTCGTCATGAATGATGAATCCCTTCAGTTGTGCTTCTCAGCGACCTTCAGAGCGGCATGGTAACTGAGCTGTCACACTTTGACAGTCAGGGCCGCCTATTTATCGGGCTTTAAGTGGTCAAAACGAGGGGGCAGGGTGCGCTTCAAAGCAACGGCGCCAGAGCGATGCGCTATGGGGCTGGTCGCAGGGCTGGCGGCCCGTATAATGCGAGCATTGCCACTGTTAGATGGAAGACGGGATTGCATATGACTGAACAGCACGCTATTGCGGTCTTGGGAGGCGGTAGTTTTGGCACCGCCGTGGCCAACTTGCTGGCAGAAAACGGTCACCGTGTGCACCAGTGGATGCGCGACCCCGAGCAAGCCGAGGCGATACGCCTCAATCGAGAAAATCCGCGCTACCTCAAAGGCATCAAAATTCACCCGGGTGTCGAGCCGGTCACCGACCTGCAAGCCACGCTGCAGAGCTGCCAATTGTGCTTTGTGGCGCTTCCTTCCAGCGCGTTGCGCAGCGTGCTGGCGCCCCACGCCGAGCGTTTGAGCGGCAAAATGCTGGTCAGCCTGACCAAGGGCATCGAAGCCCACAGTTTTAAACTGATGAGCGAAATCCTCGAAGAGATCGCCCCTCAAGCCCGCATCGGCGTGTTGTCCGGCCCCAACCTGGCCCGTGAAGTGGCAGAACATGCATTGACCGCCACCGTGGTGGCCAGCGCTGATGAAGCACTCTGCACCCAGGTGCAGAGCGCCTTGCACGGGCGTACCTTCCGCGTCTATGCCAGCGCCGACCGCTTCGGTGTAGAGCTGGGCGGGGCGTTGAAAAACGTCTACGCCATCATCGCCGGCATGGCGGTGGCGCTGGGCATGGGGGAAAACACCAAAAGTATGTTGATTACCCGTGCTTTGGCAGAAATGACTCGTTTTGCTGTCAGCCAAGGCGCTAATCCGATGACTTTTCTCGGCTTGGCGGGTGTAGGCGATTTGATCGTGACCTGTTCATCGCCCAAAAGCCGCAACTATCAGGTCGGGTATGCGTTGGGGCAGGGGCTGAGCCTGGAAGACGCGGTCGCCCGTTTGGGCGAAGTGGCCGAGGGCGTGAATACCCTCAAGGTGCTCAAGGCCAAAGCGCAGGAACTGAACGTTTACATGCCGTTGGTGGCCGGGCTGCATGCCATTCTGTTTGAAGGCCGTACGCTCAACCAAGTGATCGAACTGTTGATGCGCGCAGAACCCAAGACCGATGTCGACTTTATCTCCACCAGTGGTTTCAACTGATCAGCACAGGAGCAGCACATGAGTGACAGCAATAACGCCCCCAAGTACGAATCCATCGTGATACGCGTGCTGTGGATGCTGGTTTTTCTATTGGTCTGGCAAGTCGCGCAATTGGTGCTCGGCGGCCTGGTGCTGGTGCAATTGATTTATCGCCTGGTCTACGGCGCCCCCAATGGCTGTCTGATGAACTTTGGTGACAGCCTGAGCCTTTATCTTGCCCAGATCGGGCGCTTTGGCAGTTTTCACACCGAGCAAAAGCCTTGGCCTTTTGCTGACTGGCCAGCACCGCGTGCGCCAGAAGGTGAAGCCCCTTACGTCGCCCCTTCGAACGGCACCGAGACCAAGCCATGAAGCTGTGGATTTTGCGTCACGGCGAAGCTCAGCCTCACGCCCGACGTGATGCCGAACGCGAACTCACCGCCCATGGTCGTGATCAAGTGCTCTACAGCGCCGCACACTTGATCGGCAAACCCCTGGAGCGCATTTTGGTCAGCCCGTACGTACGGGCTCAGCAAACCGCTGAGTTGGTGCGCGAGGCCCTGGGGTTTACCGGTGAGTTCATCACCGTGCCGTGGCTGACTCCAGAAAGCGAGCCCAAGTTCGCCGCCAGCAAGCTGCCAGACAGTGGCAATGTATTGTTGGTCAGCCATCAGCCTTTCGTGGGTGAGCTGATCAGCCTGTTGCAGCACGGTCATGTGCGTCAGCCGCAGCCGATGCACACCGCCAGCCTGGCGGAGCTCGAAGGGGAGTGGCCGCTGGCCGGCAGCATGACCTTGCTGAGTGTGCATAACCCCCGGTAGGCAAACACCCGTTGTAGCAACAGTTGCAGAATCAGGTCTGTGTGAAAGATAGTTGGGCTCAGGTTGTCGAAAAATCCTACGACAAAATGACAGCCATCACTCACAGAGCAAGGAATGACCCATGAGTTTGTGGACCACCCAGCCGGACCTCGCGCACCTCAACGAGATGCGTAAAAACACCATCTGCGACGTGCTCGACATTACCTTTGATGCCTACGATGACCAGTCGATCACCGCGAGCATGGTGGTGGATCACCGCACTCATCAACCGTTCGGCTTGTTGCATGGCGGGGCTTCGGTGGTCCTGGCCGAAACCCTCGGTTCGATGGCCAGCTACCTGTGCATAGACACCAAAAAGTTCTATTGCGTAGGTCTGGAGGTCAACGCCAACCACCTGCGCGGCGTGCGTAGCGGGCGGGTGAGTGCGGTGGCAAAGCCGGTTCATATGGGGCGCACCACCCACGTCTGGGACATTCGCCTGACCGACGACAACGGCAAACTCAACTGCATTTCGCGACTGACCATCGCCGTCGTCCCGCTGGGCGAAACACCTCCAGCGCGCTGATTCGGCACAGTAATGGCCGTTGTGTCGCCTTTCATGGCGCATACGGTCGTTGTTGTGAGGAATATTCCTACAGACAATAAGGCGTACTTCCTATGTATGGACGCCTTGTATGTCTCGGCAGATTTTCTTCGCCCATGCCAATGGATTCCCCTCAGGCACCTACGGCAAATTGTTTGACGCCCTGGCGCCGGACTTCAGCGTTGCGCGTTTGCCGCAGCACGGGCACGACCCGCGGTTCCCGGTGGACAATAATTGGCGCAATCTGGTCGATGAGCTGATTTATCACCTGCAACAACAAGACGAACCGGTGCTCGGCGTCGGCCATTCGCTGGGCGGCATGTTGCACCTGCACGCCGCGTTACGCTGCCCGCATTTGTACAAAGGCGTGGTCATGCTGGATTCCCCGGTGCTGACAGTGGCCGATCAATGGATGATTCGTGCCGCCAAGCGTTTTGGTTTCATCGACCGCCTCACCCCGGCAGGTCGTACCCTGGGGCGCCGTGAAGAGTTTGCTGACCGCGCAGCTGCACGGGAATACTTCGCGGGCAAGGCATTGTTTCGCAGCTTCGATCCCGATTGTTTTGATGCCTACCTCGAGCATGGCCTGCAAGCCGTTGATGACCGCTTGCGCCTGAGCTTTGATCCGGCCACTGAAATCAACATCTACCGCGGTGTTCCCCACACCAGTCCCGGACGTATCCTGCAATTGCAGGTGCCTTTAACCGTGGTGCGCGGGCAAGACAGCCGCGTGGTCATGCGCCATCATGCCCGCGCCGTGGCGCGTTTGCCCCTCGGTGAGTCGCTGAGCGTGCCGGGCGGGCACATGTTCCCGCTGGAGCAACCGCAAGAAACCGCCCACCTGCTCAAACACATTTTTGCCCGCTGGGAACTGCGTCAACCCGGCCTCTAAAGAGCACCCTGCATGAGCCCTGTGGTTGAAGAAATCCGTCTGAGCCTGCCGCATATCGAACTGGCAGCGCATATATTTGGCCCGCAAGACGGTCTGCCGGTCATCGCCCTGCATGGCTGGCTGGACAACGCCAACAGCTTTGCCCGGCTGGCGCCCAAACTCTCAGGCTTGCGTATCGTGGCAGTGGATTTCGCCGGTCATGGCCACTCGGATCACCGCCCGCGTGGGGCGGGTTATGCGTTGGCCGATTACGCGTTTGACGTGCTGTGTGTCGCCGAGCAACTGGGCTGGAAGCAGTTTGCCCTGTTGGGGCATTCGCTGGGCGCGATTGTCTCGGTGATCATCGCGGGCTCGTTCCCCGAGCGGGTCACCCGGTTGGCCTTGATCGACGGCATCGTCCTGCGCAGCGGCCCCGACATTGACGCGGCCGAGAACATGGGCAAGGCCCTTGAGGCGCAGCTGGCCCATGGGCACAAGCGCAAATCGGTACACCCCACCCTTGATCGAGCCATTGAAGCGCGCATGAAGGGCATGGTGGCTGTCAGTCGCGAAGCGGCCGAACTGCTTGCCCAGCGTGGCTTGATGCCCGTGCCTGGAGGCTACAGCTGGCGCAGTGACAGCCGCTTGACGTTGCCGTCACCGCTTCGACTGACCGATGCGCAGGCCATGTCGTTCGTGCGCCGGGTCACGTGCCCGACCATGCTGGTGGTGGCCGAAGAGGGCATGCTGGCCAGCCACCCTGAGCTGTTGGATCGTCTACCCTTTACCTTGGAACGGTTAGCCGGCGGTCATCATTTGCACCTGAATGACGAGGCTGGAGCAACCCTTGTTGCAGACTGTTTCAATCGGTTCTTCGTCACTCCTTGACTTGCGCAGGCCAACTGTCGAGGCTTGGCGGCTTGAAAGGGGAGACAACCATCATGGATCACTACACCGCTGCGCCCTGCAAAGGCCATCCGCTCTCAACCGTGAGACGCCGATGAACATACCCACTCGTTTTATCTGGGCGCTGGGCCTGAGTTGCCTGAGTACCTGGGCATCGGCTGCGGATGTGCCAGGCAGCCAAGACCTGCAAGGTCTGCCCCGGCTGGCCGACGCGCAAATTGTCGATTACAGCGTAAAGCCCGACATCGAACGCATTTACCCCATGGGCTCAATTCGCAAAATCAGTGGCCGCCTGCGGTTTGAAGGGCAGGTCAACAGCCGTGGTCAAACCACCGCCGTGACGTACGAACTGCCCGCCGAGCATACGGGCTCTGAAGCCTTTACGGCAGCCCGTGAAGCCTTGCAAAAAGAAGGCGCCGAGCTGCTGTTCTGGTGTCAGGGCCGCGATTGCGGTGAAAGCAGCCTGTGGGCCAATGAAGTGTTTGGCAACTCCAAACTCGTGGGGGCGGATGATCAGCAGTCCTACTTGTTGATGCGCCGGGCTGCGCCAGAGCAGAATCAGCTGGTCGCCTTGTATGGCATCAATCGGGGTGGGCGCAAAGCTTATCTGCACGTCGAGCAACTCCAGGCCAGCGCCGATCTTGGCGACCTGCTGCCCACCTCAGCGACCTTGCAACGCCAGTTGAAAAGCACAGGCGAGCTGGACTTCCCGAAACTGACCGGTGAGCCGGACGCACAATGGGTCACCCTGATCGCCCGGGCATTGAACCTTGATGTCACCTCCCGGGTCAGTTTGACCGGCACCCAGGCAGCGGCCTGGCGTGATGCCTTGATCAAAGGCGGTGTGCGCGCCGCTCGCATGGACCTGGGGACCAAACCGGCCAAGGGCCTGCATCTGGAGTTGTTGCGCTAAACCCTGCAAAACGGCGGCTACACTCTGGTAGTCGTCGCTTCTATTCGAAACCTCAATTGTCTGCGGAACCTACATGCTCAATAACGATCGCCTGTTGGTGCAGATCCTGCTCGTGGTGCTGTTCGGCGCCAGCCTGTGGGTGATGGCACCGTTTTGGTCGGCTTTGTTCTGGGGGGCGGTGCTGGCATTCGCCAGTTGGCCCTTGATGCGTCTCTTAACGCGCTGGCTCAACGGTCGCGAGACATTGGCCGCCAGCATCCTGACCGTTGGCTGGATGCTGCTGGTGGCCGGGCCGCTGGTGTGGCTGGGCTTTAACCTGGCAGACCACGTGCGTGACGCCACCACCTTTGTCAAAGATGTACAGCTTGAAGGCTTGCCCGAAGCGCCGACCTGGCTTGCTGGCATTCCGCTGGTCGGTGAGCGGCTGGTCGGCATGTGGAACACCATCGATCAGCAAGGCGCGGCCATGATCGTGGCGGTCAAACCTTACCTGGGGCAGGTGGGTAACTGGCTGCTGGCGCGCAGTGCGCAAATCGGCGGCGGGATTCTTGAGCTGACCCTGAGCATTGTCTTCGTGTTCTTTTTCTACCGGGACGGCCCGCGCCTGGCGATGTTCGTCCATAGCCTGCTGGTGCGGCTGATCGGCGAGCGCGCAGATTACTATCAGGAATTGGTGGCAGGCACCGTGCAGCGGGTGGTTAACGGGGTGATTGGTACGGCAGCAGCCCAGGCCTTGCTGGCGCTGATCGGCTTTTTGATCGCCGGTGTGCCGGGGGCGCTGGTGCTCGGTTTGGCCACCTTCCTGCTTAGCCTGATCCCCATGGGCCCGCCCTTGGTCTGGATCCCGGCCACCGCCTGGCTGGCCTGGAAAGGCGAGTATGGCATGGCGATTTTCCTGGGCATCTGGGGCACGCTGATCATCAGCGGTGTCGACAACGTGCTCAAACCCTACCTGATCAGCCGGGGCGGCAACTTGCCGCTGGTGATAGTATTGCTGGGGGTGTTTGGCGGGTTGATTGCTTTCGGCTTTATTGGCCTGTTTATCGGGCCGACCTTGCTGGCGATTGCTTACAGCCTGCTGGTCGATTGGAGCACCGGCCAGCAGTACGGTAAAAAACCTTAGCCAAATTTGGGGCCGGAACGCGTGTTCTTGCCCTTGGCCAAGCGGTCGTACAACACCACATTGACCGTGGCTGCAAGGTTCATGCAGCCATTGGTCGGGATGTAAATCACATCCTCACACCAGTCCAGCACCTCTTTATCCAGCGAACCGTCTTCGGGGCCAAAGATGTAAATCGCCCGGTCCGGGTGCGTGTACTCGGGCAAAGAGCGCGCGCCCTCGACCAGTTCAACGGCGACCGGGATGCAGCCCAACGGGATGATTTTTTTGAGGTCGTCGATGCCAATCAGCGGAATATCCTGATGGATCTTCTTGGTATCGGTGATGAAGTCGCGGGCGCGCTCATAACGTTTGCCGGTGTAAAACACCGAAGCCACGTTGTAGCAACCAGCAGCACGCATCACCGAGCCGACGTTTTCCGGTGATTTGGGGTTATACAAACCAATGCAGCTGTACCGTTTGTCTGCCACGTGCCGGTGCCTTTCTGAAAAAAGACGCGAGTATACCAGCACATGGCCCGCCCACCGGCCCCAACACCCGGCGACAAGAAACCCTTACTCGTCTTTTTTCATCAAGCCGGCCAGCGCCGCAAACGGGTTATGAGTGGCCTTGGCAACTTTAGGGGTGCTGAGTGAGCTGTCCGAAAAGTACTGCTGGTCGGTGTAGCGCGAGTGTTCGTTGTCGTGGCAGTACAAGCACAGCAGCTCCCAGTTGGAGCCGTCCTGCGGGTTGTTGTCATGGTTGTGGTCGCGGTGATGAACCGTCAACTCGCTCAGGCGCTTGCCAGAGAACTCACGGGTGCAGCGGCCGCACACGTGGGGGTACATTTTCAGGGCTTTGTCGCGATAGCCCATTTCACGGTCACGCTGGGCATCGGCCAGGATGCGGTCCAGCTTGGCGGTGTGGGAGGGTGGGTTTGCTGAACTCATGGGGTTCACCTTAAGACGAATGACGGTTATGTCGTGAAGTTTAGCTGTTGATCAGCCTTTGATTTTTTCCGCAATCCAGATCGTGTGGCGCGTGCCCTTGTTGCCGTGGGCGAAGACTTGTACTTCCTCGGATTTAAAGCCTGCTTTGCGCAGCTTGTCCGAAAACTGCTTGTCTGCGCTTGCCGACCAGACGGCCAGCACGCCTTTGGGGCGCAATGCCTTGGCGCAGGCGCTCAAGCCACCGGCTGAGTACAGCCAACTGTTGGCTTTTTGGGTCAGGCCTTCGGGGCCGTTATCGACGTCGAGCATGATCGCGTCAAAGCCATTGGGTTCGGCTTGCAGCACCTTGGCCACGTCCTCGACACGAATCACCGCACGCGGGTCCTGCAAGGGGTTGCCGGCTTTCTCGCCGAGCGGGCCGCGGTTCCATTCCACAACGCCCGGCACCAGTTCCGCGACCACCACTTCGGCAGTCTTGCCCAAATGTTTGAGGGCCGCAGCCAGGGTGAAGCCCATGCCCAGGCCGCCAATCAGCACCCGTGAGTTCGTGCGACCGGCCACTTTACGGCACGGGATCTCAGCCAAAGCATCTTCAGAACCATGCATGCGGGTGTTCATCAACTGGCCGCCGTCACCCCCCTGGATCTTGATAACGAAGTCTTCACCATACTCAAACAGGCACAAGGCGCCGCCATTTTCGGGGATCGGGGTGGTGTCGAGCAAAACAAAACGTTTCATGGAAGTCTCATAGAAGAGGACAAAATCAGCTGGTTGCGAGTAGCCTGACGGCATACAAGCTGGTCTGGCAACGGAGTCATTGATGAAACGCACTATTCTAACGGCCATTGTGTGGGGCGCGCTCTCGATAAGTGCGGCTCAGGCAGCGGAGTTAACCCCCATTCCGAGTGTCCCGGTGACATCCGCACCGGGTTCGCCGGGCACTGCTACACCTACGCCATACCCGCAGGTCACCCCACGTGCAGCGCCCAAGCCTGCCCCCGGCAACAGCAGCCTTGTGCCGCTGCCGCCGATAGACCTGCCGCAGCCACCGCCCAAAGATCAGCCGATACCCGGGCTTGAAGCCAAAGACCCGAAAGCCAAGATCCCGGCGGACTGACCGCCGTAGTCGCTGCCGCAGGCTGCGAAGGGTTGCAGCGCAACCCGTTGCTTGCAGGCCGACAACCGCAAAGGCTTAAATCCCCAACACCTTAAACACAAACGCATACTCCAGCGCGACGTCGCGCAGGCCCTGATAGCGGCCGCTCATGCCGCCATGGCCGGCTTCCAGCTCAGTTTTAAGCAGTAGCAAATGGTCGTCGGTCTTGGTGGCGCGCAGCTTGGCCACCCATTTGGCCGCCTCCCAATACTGCACACGGCTGTCGTTGTACCCGGCGATCACCAGCATCGCCGGGTACGCCTGCGCCGCCACATTCTCATAAGGCGCGTAGGCCTTGATGCGGTCGTAGACCTCAGGCTCCTGCGGGTTTCCCCACTCGTCGTATTCGGTCACCGTCAGCGGCAAATCCGGGTCGAGCATGGTGTTGAGCACATCAACAAACGGCACTTCAGCAATCGCCGCCTTGAACAGTTCCGGACGTTGATTGAGCACTGCCCCTATCAACAGGCCGCCCGCGCTGCCGCCACTGATCACCAATTGCTCGCTGCGGGTCAGCCCTTGGTCGATCAAATGCTCGGCACAAGCAATAAAATCGCTAAATGTGTTGTGTTTATGCTCCTGCTTGCCCGCGCGATACCACGCCTCGCCCAGCTCGCCGCCGCCGCGCACATGGGCAATGGCAAACGCCACGCCGCGTTCAAGCAAACTCAGGCGTGCGTGGGAAAACCACGGGTCAAGGCTTTCGCCATAGGCGCCGTAACCATACAGATACAGCGGTGTCGGTTTGCCCAGCGCATCACGCTTTACCACCAGGCTAATGGGCACCTGGGTGCCATCCGGCGCAGTGGCCCACAAACGTTGGCTGACGTAGTCATCGGCATTGAACGGCCCGAGTACCGGCGTTTCCTTGAGGACCTTTTGTTCGCCATCGGTCAGCGTCAGCTGGCGGACTTGCGCCGGGCGATTCAGCGACTCGTAACGCAGGCGGATGTGCGCACCCTGGAACTCAAGGTTGTCTTGCACATACAGGCTGTAGGCTGCGTCTGGTAGTTGCACGCGGTATGACGGCAAACCGTTCGGACGGATCTCAATAATCGGTAGGCCGCCTTCGCGCAGGCTCAGGCACAGCGCCTTGGCGTTCAGCGTCAGGCCTTCAAGCATGACCTGGTCGTCATGGGCGATCAGGCGTTGCCACTCACTGCGCTGCGGGGCGTCACCCAGCGCGTAATACAGCGCAAAGTTAATCCCGTCCTGATTGGTGCGGATAAACCACGCCCACTGGTCTTCGTGCAGGCCATGATCGACGCTGTAATCGTGGCCTTCAACCCGTGGCGCCAAACAGCGAAATGCCTGTTGCGGCTGCTCGGCGTCCAGCACCCAGGTTTCACTGGTGGTTTTGCTGTTGAGCAACAGGATGAGTTGGCGTTCGGAACTTGAACGGTAGCAATGCAGGAAAAATCGCCCGTCCGCTTCATGAAACACCTCATGGGCCCCGGTTTCACCCAAGGTATGACGCCACAGTTTGTGCGGGCGATGAGTGTCGTCCAGCGTTGCAAAAAACAGGGTCTGGCTGTCATTGGCCCAGGTCATGCTGCCATCGCAGTCCTCAAAGGGCAGTTCAGTGACGGCGCCAATGGCCAGCTCTTTGACGAACAGGCGGTAGGTTTCTTCGCCGCTGGTGTCCAGGCTATAGGCCAGTCGCTGATGGTCCGGGCTGATACTGAACGCACCCAATGAAATAAACCCGCCATTGGCCAGGGCGTTCGGGTCCAGCAGCAACTGCTCGGCGTTTTCGTCGACCTGTTGGCTGTCATCGGCCGGGCGCGGGCAGCGGTAGTGGCGGGCGTATTCGTCACCGGCCTGGGTGCGGGTGTAATACAGATACGGGCCCCAAGGGGAGGGGAGCGACAAATCTGTCTCGCGAATCCGTCCCTTGATCTCTTGAAACAGCGTTTCGCGCAATTCGGCCTGGTCGGCCAGTTGCGCTTCCTGGTAGTTGTTTTCCGCTATCAGGTAGTCCAAAACCTCTTTGCTATCGCGATTTTGTAACCATGCGTAGGGGTCAGAACCCTCGACCTTATGTGCGATTGGTGCGCTGTTTGCGTAGGCTGATTCGGTCATTGAGCGTTCTCTGAAATCTGAATGAATAGAAGTGACGCTGACGGCGGTGCAGCCGCACTCTCGAAAAGCCGTTATCATAGCGCTTCATTGCCTGCCGACCATGGATACCATGACCGAGAACGACTATCTGATCGCCTGGGGCTTATACGCCTTCGCCGCTTTAGGCTGCCTGCTCGTATGGTGCCGCCTGACCCGCTTTATGTGGCGCTGGTTACGTGAGCCATTACGCATCCTGATGGCGGTGCTGCTGTTCAGCCCGACCATTATTGACCCGGTCAAAGATCAATTCGCCCCGGCGGTGGCCATCTCGGCCCTGGACCTGGCGTTCAAGGTGGGTGACAACGTCTGGCGTGCTGCGTCTGACTTGTTGATGTACACCCTGTTTGCGTTTTGCCTGTACGCGGTGTTTGTGTTTATTCGCTGGCCAATCGAGCGTGCCCGCAAGGCGCGTCAGGCGCAAAGCGCAGTTGCTGAGCAAAACCGCAAAATTGACCCGGAAGATGACCAGCCATTCGGCTCGGCCGGTGATGACCGTTACGGTCGTCCGCCTGCGCCGCGTCCGGCAGGCTCGAACCGGGTTGAACCGCGGGTCTGATTTCTTTTCGTTGAGCTTGAATGCGAGTGTGCGAGCGTGTGTGAATTATTGGGCATGAGCGCCAATGTCCCGACTGATATTGTGTTCAGTTTTACCGGCTTGATGCAGCGTGGCGGGCGTACCGGCCCGCATCGTGATGGCTGGGGTATTGCCTTTTATGAAGGTCGCGGTCTGCGTTTGTTCCAGGACCCGGCCGCCAGTTGCGACTCTGAAGTCGCGTTGCTGGTGCAGCGTTATCCGATCAAAAGCGAAGTGGTGATTGGTCATATCCGCCAGGCCAACGTCGGCAAAGTCTGCTTGTCCAACACCCACCCGTTTGTCCGCGAGTTATGGGGCCGTAACTGGTGCTTTGCACACAACGGCCAATTGGCTGACTTCTCACCGAGCGCCAGCTTCTACCGGCCGATTGGCGACACCGACAGCGAAGCGGCTTTCTGCGATTTGCTCAACCGCGTGCGTGAAGCGTTTCCGGAGCCGGTTGAAGTCGAAGAGCTGATCCCGGTGCTGACCCAGGCCTGCGCAGAATTTCGCAGCAAAGGCGTGTTCAACTGCATGCTCAGTGATGGCGATTGGCTGTTTTGCTACTGCTCAACCAAACTGGTGCACATCACTCGACGCGCACCGTTTGGCCCAGCCAGATTGAAAGATGTCGACGTGATCGTCGACTTCCAGTCAGAAACAACGCCTAACGACGTGGTGACCGTGATCGCCACCGAGCCTTTGACCGAGAACGAAGTCTGGACGCGCTATGAGCCTGGCCACTGGAGCCTTTGGCGCCGCGGTGAGCGCATCAGCCACGGAAAAACTGATTAAGGGACGCGTGTATGTGGCTGAGCTACCTGCGGTTGGTGCTGTTTACGCTGGGCCTGTTACTGGGCGTGCAAGTGCCGGGCTTTATCAACGACTACGCCAACCGCGTGGAAGCGCACCTGATCGAAGCCCAGACCGGGCTGGCCGGTTTCCAGAACACCGCCAACCAATTCTTCAAAGGTGACCTGCACGCCCTGGTGGCGCATTACCAGGCCAGTGACGACCCGGTGTTTCGCAGCGATGCCACCAGCCTGAGCACCTTGCTCAACCGTCAGCGCCTGCTCGACGACCAGTTCCAGGCCATGCAAGGCCCCTGGTACATCCGCGCCCTTCAAGTGGCCTATGCGGCCGACCCGGACATCCGCCAGGAAACGCTCAACGCCTACACCTACCAGGTACTGCTGTCGCCCACCGCCATTGGCTGGGCAATGGCCGGTGCATTGCTGTTTTCCTTCATCATCGAAGGCTTCTTCCGGCTGGTGGACTGGGTCGTGCTGGGCGGCAAACGCCAGCGCGAACGTATCGCCCGCCGCGAACGCAACAGCTAAACCCCGTCCCCCGCTGTTGGAGCGAGCTAGCCTCGCGATCTTTTGATGTTTAAAAAATCGCGAGGCAGCATCAAGCCATCAACTTTTCTTATCCCCATACCCTGCTTTTATTAGTTGGACTAACCGCCTGTTGCTGTCGAAAAATGCCTGCACCTAATTTCTAAAAAGACCACAGGAGCATCACCGTGAGCCGCCTGTTATTGAACTGCGACATTGGCGAAAGCTTTGGCAACTGGACCCTGGGCCTGGATGCCGAGGTGATGCCATTTATTGATTGCGCAAACATCGCATGCGGCTTTCACGCCGGTGATCCGGGCATCATGCGCAAAACTGTGGGCCTGGCGCTGGCGAACAATGTGCTGATCGGCGCGCACCCGGCGTATCAAGACCTGGCGGGCTTCGGTCGGCGCTCCATGGCCCTCTCGGCGCAAGAGCTGCAAGACCTGCTGCATTATCAGATCGGCGCACTGGATGGCATCTGCCGCGCCCAGGGCTCGCGCGTCAGCTACGTCAAACCCCATGGCGCGATGTACAACGACATGATGGCCAACCCCGCGCAGTTGCGCGCCGTGGTTCAGGCGGTCGCCGCCTACGATGTCAGCTTGCCGCTGATGCTGATGGCCACGCGTGACAACAGCGCGGCCCAGGCCATTGGCGATGAGTTTGGTCTGACCCTGTGGTTCGAAGCCTTTGCCGACCGTGCCTACGACAGCGCCGGGCACTTGGTCTCGCGCCAGTTACCCGGCGCCGTGCACCATCAAGCAGATGTCATCGTTCAGCAAGCGCTGACGATTGCCGCAGGCCAGCCCCTGACGGCCAGCGACGGCAGCGCCTTGCACCTGCACGCCACGACCTTGTGTGTACACGGCGACAACGCCAGCTCGGTGGCGGCCGTGCGGCGCATTCGTGAAGCCCTGAACCAGCAGGCGCAGCCATGAAGCCGCGGATTGAAGTCGTGGCCATCGACTGCCTGATGCTGCGTCTGTTCGATGAAATC
Source organism: Pseudomonas sp. FSL R10-0399 (assembly GCF_009600165.1). Classification (NCBI taxonomy): domain Bacteria; kingdom Pseudomonadati; phylum Pseudomonadota; class Gammaproteobacteria; order Pseudomonadales; family Pseudomonadaceae; genus Pseudomonas; species Pseudomonas sp. FSL R10-0399. Next base: position 35,516 of record NZ_WIWK01000022.1, on the reverse strand, counting down.
GCGGAAAGCAACATGCCGTGGATGCTGGCGGCCAGCGAGCGACTGCGCGCTGTATTTGCCGACCATCTGATAGACCTGGTGCCGTCCTACACCACCTTGATGGTGCATTACGACGGCCTGGCGCTGACCCCGGCCGAGGCCCGGGCGTTGATCGACCTGGCCATCACGGAGCTGCGTCCCGAAACGCAACGCCTTGGCCAGCGCCATGTGCTGCCGGTGTGGTACGACCTCAGTGTCGGCCCGGAACTTTCGCTGCTGGCCGCGCGCATTGGCTGCCCCGTGAGTGAGGTGATTCGCCGCCACAGCGAGCGTGAATATCAAGTGTTCGCCTTGGGCTTCGCCCCCGGTTTCGCCTTTATGGGGCTGGTCGAAGAAGCCCTTGCCGCGCCACGCCTGAACACACCGCGCAAGCGTGTGGCCGCAGGCAGCGTGGGCATTGCCGAGCAGCAAACGGCGGCTTACCCGGCGCAATCGCCCGGTGGCTGGAACCTTATCGGCCGCACCCCGAGCGCTCTGTTTGATCGCAATCGAGAGGGCTACAGCTTGATGCAGCCCGGCGATACCGTGCAATTCGAGGCTGTTTCCCACGCAGAATTCATCCGGTTAGGCGGTGACGACACACCTCAGGAGGCTTTTGCATGAGCCGTTTACTGATCAAGGCCAGCAACCCGATGTGTCTGTTGCAAGATGCCGGGCGTTTTGGTGTACGGCATTTGGGCGTGACTCAAGGCGGAGCCGCAGACTGGTTGTCGATGACGTGGGCCAACTGGCTACTGGGTAACGCACCAGGCGCGGCGGTCATTGAGATCAACTTGGGCGGCATGAGCCTGATTGCCCAGAGCGATTGCACCCTGGCGCTGGCGGGCGCCGATCTGGCGGCAAGCGTCGACGGTAAAGCACTGAAGCCCTGGCGGTGTATCGAGTTGAAAAAAGGCCAGACCCTGAGCTTTACCCAGCCACTGTTGGGCGCTCGTGCCTATCTGGCAGCTCCCGGCGGGTTTGTCGCGCCGCAGGTACTGGGCAGCAGTGCAACGGTAGTCCGTGAGCAACTGGGTGGCCCCGATGGTTTCGGTCGTGCGTTGGCCATTGGCGATGAGCTGAATTACACCGCCGAGCCGTCTGCGCTACGTGAAATTCCCCTCGCGCAACAGCCCGGCTTTACCGCCAACCCTTTGTTGGATGTGGTGCTGGGCGCGCAGATCGGCGCGTTTAGTGGGCAAAGCACGTTCGATGCCTTCAATCAGCCGTGGACCCTCGACAGCCGCGCAGACCGCATGGGTATCCGCCTGCAGGGCCCGGCGCTGGAGTATCAGGGTGCGCCGATGATCTCTGAAGGCATTCCGCTGGGCGCCATCCAGGTACCGCCCGATGGCCAGCCGATCGTCTTGCTCAATGACCGGCAGACCATTGGCGGTTACCCGCGCCTGGGGGCATTAACCCCGTTGGCGCTGGCGCGATTGGCACAATGTGTGCCGGGGGAGACCGTCTACTTGCGGCCCGTCACCCAAGAGGCCGCACAGCGCCAGCACCAGGCTTTTATGCAACGCTTCATCTAACCCCGAACCCGTAGGAGCGAGCTTGCCTCGCGATCTTTTGATCTTTTAAAAAGATCGCGAGGCAAGCTCGCTCCTACAAAAAAAACGGGATTACTTAGCCAAAAACCGCATCCCTTCTTCCAGCCCGTCCAGGGTCAGCGGGTACATGCGATCTTCAACCAGGTCCTGCACAATCCCGGTCGATGCCGTGTATTTCCAGGTGTCTTTCGGATACGGGTTAATCCAGATCAGCTTTTTATATTTCTCCATAAAACGCTGCATCCACTTGTAGCCCGGCTCTTCGTTCCAGTGCTCGACACTGCCCCCGGCATGGGTGATTTCATACGGGCCCATCGCTGCGTCACCGATAAAAATCACTTTGTAATCGGCGCCGTAGGTGTTGAGCACATCCTGTGTGGCGATACGTTCGACGTGGCGGCGCTGGTTGTTTTTCCACATCGACTCGTAAATGAAGTTGTGGAAGTAGTAGTACTCCAGATGCTTGAACTCGGTCTTGCAGGCCGAGAACAACTCCTCGCAGGTTTTTACGTGGGAATCCATCGAGCCGCCAATATCAAACAGCAACAACAGCTTGATGTTGTTGCGCCGCTCGGGCCGCATCTGGATATTCAACAACCCGGCATCGCGGGCCGTGTGGTCGATGGTGCCGTCGATATCCAGTTCATCGGCGGCGCCCTGGCGGGCAAACTTGCGCAGGCGACGCAACGCTACCTTGATATTGCGGGTGCCCAACTCGACTTGATCATCGAGGTTCTTGTATTCACGCTGTTCCCAGACTTTCGCCGCCTTGCCCTGACGCGCCCCGGCATCGCCTACTCGAATCCCTTCGGGGTGATAACCGCCCGAGCCAAACGGGCTGGTGCCGCCGGTGCCGATCCACTTATTGCCACCGGCATGGCGTTCCTTTTGTTCCTCAAGGCGCTGTTTGAACGCCTCGATCAACTTGTCCAGGCCGCCCAGCGACTGCAATTGCGCACGGTCTTCGTCACTCAGCGAGCGTTCAAACTCTTTGCGCAACCAGTCCTCAGGGATCAGCGCCTCAAGGTGTTCATTGAGGTTTTGCAGGCCGTTGAAATAGGCGCCGAAGGCACGGTCAAACTTGTCAAAATGGCGCTCGTCCTTCACCAGGATCGTACGCGCCAAGTAGTAAAACTCGTCCATGTCGGCGAATGTCACACGGTTTTTCAGCGCGTTGATCAAGTCCAGCAGTTCGCGCACCGAAACCGGCACCTTGGCCGCACGCATTTCATTGAACAGATTAAGCAGCATGCTTATCGCCTTCTTGAAAAATCAGCGATTGCCGCGACGGCTCATAAACGCCAGACGCTCCAGCAACTGCACGTCCTGCTCGTTTTTCACCAGCGCGCCGGCCAGTGGCGGGATCGCTTTGGTCGGGTCGCGTTCACGCAACACCGCTTCGCCAATGTTGTCGGCCATCAGCAGTTTGAGCCAATCCACCAACTCGGACGTCGACGGTTTTTTCTTCAGTCCGGGTACTTTTCGGACATCGAAGAACACGTCCAGCGCTTCACTGACCAGCTCTTTCTTGATATCCGGGAAGTGCACGTCGACGATCTTCTGCAGCGTGGTGCGATCCGGGAAGTTGATGTAGTGGAAGAAGCAGCGGCGCAGGAACGCATCCGGCAGTTCTTTTTCGTTGTTGGAGGTAATGATGATGATCGGGCGGACCTTGGCCTTGATGGTTTCATCGATCTCGTAAACGTAGAACTCCATCTTGTCGAGTTCTTGCAGCAGGTCGTTGGGGAACTCGATGTCGGCCTTGTCGATTTCGTCGATCAGCAGGATGACCCGCTCTTCGGCCTCAAAGGCTTCCCATAATTTGCCTTTTTTAAGGTAGTTGCGCACATCGTGCACTTTGTCCACGCCCAGTTGCGAATCGCGCAAGCGGCTTACGGCGTCGTACTCATACAGGCCTTGATGGGCCTTGGTGGTGGACTTGATGTGCCAGGTAATCAGCTTGCAGCCAAAGGATTCGGCCAACTGCTCGGCGAGCATGGTCTTGCCGGTGCCGGGTTCGCCCTTGACCAGCAGCGGGCGCTCCAGGGTGATCGCTGCGTTGACCGCCAGTTTCAGGTCATCAGTGGCCACGTAGGCGCGGGTGCCTTCAAACTTCATCTGCAATTCCTCAAACCATGATCCAGGCCTGCAAGGGCAGGGCGGGGGACAAAAAAGTATGTCCGACTATAACGCGACGTCCGCCTCAGGTGAACGCAGACGCCTTATTCAGTCTCTGACTGAGGCGTCACGACTGGACGCGATGAACCGTGAAGCCTACCCTTGGGGCCTTCCCAAAAGGTGCATAAGGACCCCGCCATGAGCCGCATTTTTGCAGATAACGCGCACTCCATCGGTAACACACCTCTTATTCAGATCAACAAAATTGCGCCGCGTGGCGTGACCATTCTGGCCAAGATTGAAGGGCGTAACCCTGGCTATTCGGTGAAATGCCGGATTGGCGCCAACATGATCTGGGACGCCGAGAGCCGTGGCGTGCTCAAGCCGGGCATGACCATTATTGAGCCAACTTCCGGCAACACCGGGATCGGTCTGGCCTTCGTGGCTGCTGCACGGGGTTACAAATTGGTGTTGACCATGCCGTCTTCGATGAGCCTTGAACGGCGCAAAGTGCTCAAGGCGCTGGGGGCTGAGCTGATACTCACCGAGCCGGCCAAGGGCATGAAGGGCGCCATTGATAAAGCTGCTGAAATTCAGGCCAGCAACCCTGAGCAGTACTTTATGCCGCAGCAATTTGATAACCCGGCCAACCCGGCGATCCACGAAAAAACCACCGGCCCGGAAATCTGGAACGATACAGACGGCGATGTGGATGTGCTGGTCGCGGGCGTGGGCACCGGCGGCACCATTACCGGCGTATCGCGTTACATCAAACACACCCAGGGCAAGCCGATTCTGTCGGTCGCCGTTGAGCCGATCACGTCGCCGGTGATCACCCAAGCGCTGGCCGGGGAGGAGATCAAGCCCTCGCCGCATAAAATTCAGGGCATTGGCGCAGGTTTTGTGCCGAAAAACCTCGACCTGTCGATTCTCGACAAAGTTGAGTTGGTTGGCGACGACGAGTCCAAGGCCATGGCTCTGCGCCTGATGCATGATGAAGGCATCTTGAGCGGGATTTCCGGCGGTGCAGCCATGGCCGTGGCCGCACGCCTGGCTGAAACCCCGGAAATGCAGGGCAAGACCATCGTCGTGATCCTGCCGGACTCGGGCGAGCGCTACCTGTCGAGCTTCTTGTTCAGCGACCTGTTCAGCGAACAGGAATTGCAGCAGTAAGACCGAAGGTCCTGTGGGAGCGGGCTTGCTCGCGATAGCCGCAATCGCGAGCAAGCCCGCTCCCACCCGTTACTGATGACTCAAATCAAACGATCTAAACGCCTGCTTATGCATAATTACGCTGTTATTGCGTAGTACTTAAGACTGAATGTTGGAATGCGCGGGTTTTGTCCTGCGTCGGTAGTGTTTATCATGGCGGGCTGCCACGGCGGGCTTTTGGTGCCGCACGGTATTTTCGAGGAGTTGTTGCATGACCTTATCCTTCGCCATCAAGGCAGGGCTCATACTGCTGTTTGTCGGCAGCATCCTGTACGTGCATTTGCGCGGCAAGGCGCGTTTGCCGGTGTTGCGCCAGTTCGTCAACCACTCCGCATTCTTTGCGCCCTACAACGCGCTGATGTACTTATTCTCGGGCGTGCCGTCCAAGCCTTATCTGGACCGCAGCAAATTCCCCGAGCTGGACGTACTCAAAGACAACTGGCAAGCCATTCGTGAAGAAGCCATGCACTTGTTCGACGAAGGCTATATCCGCGCCGCCGAGAAGAACAACGACGCCGGCTTTGGCTCATTCTTCAAAAAAGGCTGGAAGCGTTTTTACCTCAAGTGGTACGACAAGCCGCTGCCATCGGCCGAACTGCTGTGCCCTAAAACCGTAGAGCTGGTCAACAGCATCCCCAACGTCAAGGGCGCGATGTTTGCTTTGTTGCCGGGCGGCAGCCACCTCAACCCGCACCGCGATCCGTTCGCAGGTTCCTTGCGCTACCACCTGGGTCTGTCGACGCCTAACTCCGACGCGTGCCGCATCTTCGTTGATGGCGAGGAATACGCCTGGCGCGATGGTGAAGACGTGATGTTCGACGAGACCTACGTGCACTGGGTGAAAAACGAAACCGACATCACCCGCGTGATCCTGTTTTGCGACGTCGAGCGCCCGTTGACCAGCCGCCTCATGACCCGCATCAATCGTTGGGTCAGTGCGCAACTGGGCAAAGCCACCGCCCCGCAAAACCTCGACGACGAACGCGTAGGCGGCATCAACAAAGCCTACGCCTGGAGCAAAAGCTTCAGTGACCGCTTCAGCGGCGTAGTCAAACAATGGAAACGCCGCAACCCCAAGCTATACCGCATCGCCCGCCCGGTGCTGGCCGTGATCGTGCTGGTACTGCTGTGGCGTTGGTTGTTCGGTTGATTTGAGGCGCGCAATAAAAAACCGCTCTAGATGAGCGGTTTTTTATTGGAGAAATTAAATTAGCGGCCCGCTAAAACACCTGTTGGCTCATTGGCTTTGCTGCCGTTCAACGCAACCTGTAGAAAGCGCTGCTGATGATTTGAAGCAGTAGCCCCCTCTGATTTTCCGTCGGGCCGTGTTTTTAGTGGAGACGGTGTCGGGTTGATTGCTTGCATATTGCCACCGTTTTGGTTGTTTATTGATCAGCGAGATCGATACTAGTCCTAATCCAAGCGTACGACAAGGCGGCTAAATGCATCGAATTGAAACCCCAGGTCGCGATATACCGGTAGCGCACCTTGTGCTGGCTCTTGAATTTCCAGCCATTCGCTGCCGATGAGTCTTGCATACTGTTCAACGGCAATCATAGTCAATGCGGCTATGCGGTTTTTCAGAGGGTGATGGCTGTCAGGTTTGCCTTCGAGTCTGACGATTTTGGTTCGCAGTCGACTTTGATTCGGGTTAGCGAAACAGAGCCCGCACAATTCTGCTCCAGACCATATTGAAAGGTCCAACGACCACGGCTCCCTAGCTTTCCACTCTGGAATTTTCTCCCAGGAAAAATGGACGTTATCGCCCCATTCGACGAGCGCAGCGAGCGCTTCGCTATCAATGGGCTCAAATCTGACTATGCATAGAGCACCATCCTTGGTGACATTTGACTCTGCCAGAATTGAGTGCGCGATGGCTCTGGCCTGTGATTTCAATAATTGATGCTTGAGCCGGATTCTAGGTTTGGGCATAGGTTTTGCTGAATTCTGGGAGTCGATGCGGAGTGCACTGTTGTACTGGACACCGACGTGTTTTAAATCTGTTCAGTCATTGCAATAAGTGTCGAGCGCTGGTTATAGTCAGCGCTCGTTGAGCCAATGGCTCATACCACTCTCTTCAAAAGAATCAGCACATGCCGGTTTCCCTTACTCACAGCGTTGTCGTTCCAGCAGTCTTTGCTGGCGTGGTGCCGTGCGGGGGCAAACAGCCTGTGCAGATCAGCCACTATCCCCCTCCTGTCAGCCGCACCGTGGTGAACGTCGTTGTTTCGCCACCGGGTGTTGGTGTTGCGGGCTGAGCTGAGCTTTCGGCTGCCCGTACCCGTCTAAAAAACCATTGAACTTCAGCTTCGGCTGAGTTGGCTTTTTATGTCTGATGACAGGTGTTACCCATGTTTTCGATTTCTAAAGAGTCCGCGTTTGCGGCGGCGTCCACGAGCCTGTTTGTTCTGCTGTGGAGCAGCGGCGCGATTTTCTCCAAGTGGGGTTTGGCCCATGCTTCGCCCTTTGCCTTTCTGTTGATTCGTTTTGCCATCGCTCTGCTGGCACTGGTGCTGTTGATCCCGTCGATGAAACTGCAGATGCCACGCGGCGCCAAAGCCATTGGTTACGCACTGGCCACCGGGACGGTGCTGCTGGGCGCGTATCAGATTTTTTATCTGCTGGCGCTGGACCTCAAGGTCACGCCCGGCGTCATGGCCACGGTGATGGGTGTGCAGCCGATCCTGACGGCGGTGATTCTGGAGCGTCGTCACTCTTTTAGCCGTTCGTTGGGGCTCATGCTGGGGCTGACTGGCTTGATTCTGGTGGTGTACCAAAACATTGGTCTGGCCGGTTTGTCCTGGGGTGGAATGCTCTGTGCGTTGTTGGCGTTGGCGAGCATGACGGCGGGCACTTTGATGCAAAAACGCATTACCCAGAACCCGCTGGGTACATTGCCGTTGCAATACTTGGCCGGGTTGCTGTTGTGCGCGGTGTTTGTGCCGTTTCAACCGTTCCACTTTGAACACGGCGCAGGCTTTGTGGTGCCGGTGTTGTGGATGGGCTTGGTGGTGTCGGTGCTGGCGACCTTGCTGTTGTACCGGATGATCGCCCGGGGCAATCTGGTGAACGTCACCAGCCTTTTCTACCTGGTACCTGCGGTCACAGCAGTCATGGACTACCTGATCTTTGGCAACAAACTGGCCTTGCTGAGTGTGCTCGGCATGGCCTTGATCATCATCGGACTGGTCTTCGTGTTCCGTAAAACTACCCGTTAACCCGCATCGCCCTGTAGGAGCGAGCTTGCTCGCGATCTTTTGATCTTTTAAAAGATCGCGAGGCAAGCTCGCTCCTACAGGGCATTTTTATTGGGCTTGAGCACCAGCCATAACGCTGCGGCGATCAGCAGCCCGCCGTACAGGTGCGCGATTGACAGCGGTTCGCCCAGAAACAAGGCGCCCCACAAGATCCCGAAGGGCGGGGTCATAAAGGTCACGGTCATGGATTTGACCGGGCCGATGTTGGTCAGCAAACGGAAGAACAAGATGTAGGCAAAGGCTGTGCACACCAGCCCAAGCCCCAACAGCGACAACCATACCCGTGCACCGCCCCAATCGGCTGGTGGTTGATTGAGCAGGCTCAGACCAAACAACGGCAGCAGAAACAAGGTCGCCCCGAGCATGCTGCCCATGGCCGAAAGGCGCGGGTCAAGCCCGCCTTGTTGGTCCAGCCAGCGGCGCGCCAAAAAGCCCGCAAAGCCATAGCAGATCGTCGCCAGCAGGCAGGCAAGGGCGCCCATCAGCAAATTCAGGTCGAAGGCCACCGGCCCGGCACCGGTCAACACGCCGACGCCAAATAACCCGAGAAATACCCCGGCCAGCTTGGTGAGGGTGAGTTGTTCGCTGAAAAACAGTCCGCCAATCAATACGCCCATCAGCGGCGTGGTCGCATTAAAGATGGCCGAATACCCCGCAGGCAGTACTTGCGCCGCAACCGAATACAACGTGGCGGGCAACCCGGAGTTGATCACACCCAGGATCAACACCACCTTCAACTTGCCGCCGAAGTTCCAGCTGACGCGCATCAGCACCAACATCACCAGCAAGCCGGTAGCGGCAATCGAAACCCTGAAAAATGCGGTGGGAATAGAGCCGAGCACTGGCGCGATGATTCGCATAAACAGGAAACTGGCGCCCCAAATGCCGGCCAGCGACAGCATGCGTACAAAATCTGCGAATCTCACAAGGTATCTCTTACAAAGATTAAGCCGCGCAGTGTAGGGGATGCAGCCTGCAAGGCAATGGTTGCGCGCAATTCCTACAGATTCGTGCATAACCGCTTAAATCTGCGACAATCGCCGCCTGCCTTTACCAAGACTTTTGCGCACCTGATGACTGACGAATCGCCTGCTATCAACCAACTGTTGAAAAACCTTGATCACGCCATGATTGCTGACCGCCACAAGCTGCGGCGGCAGTTGCATGAGCTGCGCAAGAAGCCTGATGACGCCAAACTGGCGGCCTGGGCCGAGCGTGTGCAGGCCTCGTGCGCGCAGGTGACTGCGCGGGCGGTCAGCGTGCCGTTGATTCGCTATGACGAAAATCTGCCGATTGCCGCCAAGCGTGACGAGATCAAGGCGGCGTTGCTCAAGCATCAGGTGTTGATCCTGGCCGGTGAAACCGGTTCGGGTAAAACCACTCAGTTGCCGAAAATCTGCCTCGAAATTGGCCGCGGCCAGCATGGGTTGATCGGTCACACCCAGCCTCGCCGGATTGCTGCGCGCAGCGTTGCCAGCCGGGTTGCTGAAGAACTGGGTACGCCGCTGGGGGCGCTGGTCGGCTATCAAGTGCGGTTTGAGGACCAGAGTGACTCCAACACCCTGATCAAGCTGATGACCGACGGCATATTGCTGGCCGAAACTCAGCACGACCGTTACCTCGAGCGCTATGACACGATCATCGTCGACGAAGCCCATGAGCGCAGTCTGAACATCGACTTTTTGCTCGGCTATCTGAAGATCCTGCTGCCACGGCGCCCGGACCTCAAAGTCATCATCACCTCGGCCACCATCGATCTGGAGCGTTTTTCCAAACACTTCAACGATGCGCCGATTGTTGAAGTGTCCGGCCGTACCTTCCCGGTCGAAACCTGGTATCGCCCGCTGACCTCCGAGCAGGACGAAGAGGGCAACAGTGTCGAGGAGGACTTGAGTGTCGACCAGGCGATCATCGCCACCCTCGATGAAATCGCCGCCCATGAGCGCAGCGAGCGTAAAAGCCCCGGCGACGTGCTGGTGTTTTTGCCCGGCGAGCGCGAGATCCGCGATGCCGCCGAGATGCTGCGCAAGGCGCAACTCAAGCACACCGAAATTCTGCCTTTGTATGCGCGCCTGTCTCCGGCCGAGCAACAACTGATATTCCAGTCGCATCCGGGGCGTCGCGTGGTGCTGGCGACCAACGTTGCAGAAACCTCGTTGACCGTTCCGGGCATCCGCTATGTGATTGACAGCGGCACCGCGCGCATCAGCCGTTACAGCTATCGGGCCAAGGTGCAGCGCCTGCCTATCGAAGCTATTTCCCAGGCCAGTGCCAACCAGCGTAAAGGCCGCTGCGGTCGGGTCGAGCCGGGGATCTGCGTGCGCCTGTACGCCGAGGAAGATTTCAACGGTCGCCCGGAATTTACCGACCCCGAGATTCTGCGGACCAACCTTGCAGCCGTTATCTTGCAGATGCTGCACCTGCGTCTGGGCGAAATTACCGCGTTTCCGTTTATCGAGCCGCCGGATGGCAAGGCCATTACCGACGGTTTCAACCTGCTGCAAGAGCTGTCAGCGGTTAACCGCGAGAACCAGCTGACACCGCTGGGCCGCCAGTTGGCGCGCTTGCCGGTGGACCCGCGCATGGGCCGCATGTTGCTTGAAGCCGCCAAGCTGGGCAGCTTGCAGGAAGTGTTGATCGTCGCCAGTGCCATGTCGGTGCAAGACCCGCGTGAGCGCCCGCCCGAGCGTCAGCAGGCTGCGGATCAGGCCCACGCGCAATGGAAGGATGTGGACTCGGACTTTGCCGCGCTGATCAATGTGTGGCGCGGCTTTGAAGAGCAACGCCAGGCCTTGACCGCGAGCCCGCTGCGCAATTGGTGCCGCAAGAACTTCCTGAATTACCTGCGGCTGCGCGAGTGGCGCGATTCGCACCGCCAATTGAGTTTGATCTGCCGCGACATGCAGCTCAGCGTCAATAAAGAGCCGGCCGACTATCCAAAACTGCACAAAGCGGTGTTGTCCGGTTTGCTCAGCCAGATCGGGCAGAAAACTGAAGACGGCGATTACTTGGGCGCGCGTCAGCGTCGCTTCTGGATCCACCCGTCGTCGGGCCTGGGCAAAAAACGCCCGCAATGGCTGATGACTGCCGAGCTGGTCGAAACCACCAAGCTCTATGCGCGAATGGTGGCCAAGATTGAACCTGACTGGATCGAGCCGCTGGCGGGGCACTTGATCAAAAAGAATTACTTTGAGCCGCATTGGGAAAAGAAACGCGGGCAAGTGGTGGCCTACGAGCAGATCACTCTGTACGGCTTGATTGTGGTCGGTCGGCGCGCGGTGCATTACGGCCCGATTGATCCGGTGCTGTCACGTGAGTTGTTTATCCGAGAAGGGCTGGTGCGCGGCGAGATTCAGTCGCGGGCCAAGTGCCTGAGCGCCAACGCCAAACTGCTCGAACAGCTCGATGAGCTGGAAGCCAAGGCGCGGCGGCGTGACATTCTGGCTGACGAAGAAACCCTCTATGCGTTTTACGACGCACGTCTGCCGGCCGAGATTCACCAGACCGCGACGTTTGACAGTTGGTACCGGGTCAATAGCCAAAAAGACCCGCAGTTGCTGATCATGCGCGAAGAGGACGTGCTGGCTCGCGAAGCCACCGAAATCACTGCCAAGCACTACCCGAACACCCTGCACTTGGGGGATTTGACCCTCGAATTGAGTTACCACTTTGAACCCAATCACCCGCGTGACGGGGTGACGGTTAAAGTGCCGGCGCCCTTGTTGCCGGTCTTGCCGCCAGAGCGCCTGGAGTGGCTGGTGCCGGGCATGATCGAAGCCAAATGCATTGCCCTGGTGCGCAGTTTGCCCAAGGCCTTGCGCAAAAACTTCGTCCCGGTGCCGGACTTCGTCAAAGCCGCGCTGCAACGCATGACCTTTGCTGAAGGTTCGCTGCCGCAGGCATTGGGCCGTGAACTGTTGCGCATGACCGGCGCACGGGTGACTGACGAAGCGTGGGCCGAAGCCGCGCAGCAGGTTGAGAGTCATCTGAAGATGAACCTCGAAATTGTCGATGGCGACGGTAAGTTCCTGGGTGAAGGTCGTGACCTTGCCGAACTGACGGCACGCTTTGCACAAGCCAGTCAGGCTGCTTTGGCGGTGCCGCAAACAGCCAAAAGCCAGCAGCCTGTCGAAGCCAAAGTCTTTGCGCCTGTGGCCGAGAAAACCCAGCAAAAGATCGCCGGGCTGTCGATGACCGTCTACCCGGCGCTGGTGGAAGAGGGCAATACCGTCAAGGAAGGGCGCTTCTCAACGCCTGCCGAGGCTGAGTATCAGCACCGCCGGGCCTTGCAGCGTTTGCTGATGCAGCAGTTGGCTGAACCTGCCAAGTTCTTGCGCAGCAAGTTGCCGGGCCAGACCGAACTGGGCCTGTTGTACCGCGAGCTGGGCAGAGTCGAGAGCCTGGTCGAAGACATCCTGTTGGCCAGCCTCGACAGCTGCATCCTTGAGGGCGAAGCGACGTTGCCGCGTGATGGTGCGGGGCTGGCGTCGTTGGCCGAGCGCAAGCGCGGTGCCTTGACCGAGCACGCAGAGAAGCTGGCCAAACTGACGCTGGACATTCTCAAGCTGTGGCACAGGCTGCAAAAGCGCTTCAAAGGCAAGATTGATCTGGCCCAGGCGGTGGCCCTGAATGACATCAAGCAGCAACTGAGCCATTTGGTGTATCCGGGCTTTGTGCGCGAAACCCCGGGGCAGTGGCTCAAAGAGCTGCCGCGCTACCTCAAGGCCATTGAAATGCGCCTGGAAAAACTGCCGGGTCAGGTGCAGAAAGACCGGGTCTGGAGTGCTGAGCTGGCAGGTTTGTGGGCCCAGTACCAGGCGCGTGCTGCCAAGCATGCTCAGGAAGGCAAGCGCGACCCGCAACTGGAGTTCTATCGCTGGTGGCTAGAGGAATATCGCGTGTCGCTGTTTGGCCAGCAACTGGGCACCAAAGTGCCGATTTCGGATAAGCGGTTGAGCAAGCAATGGAGTCTGGTGGACGCTTAAGCTCGATCCTGCCGGATGAGGTGTTTTCATAATTCGGCAAATCAGGCCAAATGTTGCCATTTATGGCAAACTTCGCGGCTATAACTACCTGACACGATTATTTTCGGCTTGAACAGAATAAGAGGAACGACCGTGTATAACGTCGTCATCAGCGGCACCGGCCTGTATACCCCGGCCAACAGCATTTCCAACGAAGAGTTGGTGCAGTCCTTCAACGCGTATGTGCAACAGTTCAACGCCGACAACGCTGACGCTATCGAGGCCGGTGACATCGAGCCTCTGGCCGAGTCCAGCGCTGCCTTTATCGAAAAAGCTTCAGGTATCAAAAGCCGCTTTGTGATGGACAAGGACGGCATCCTTGACCCGCAACGTATGCGCCCGCGTTTGCCTGAGCGTTCCAACGACGAGATGTCCGTGCTCTGCGAAATGGCCGTCGGTGCCGCCAGGCAAGCGCTGGAGCGGGCCGGCAAGACTGCCGCAGATATCGACGGCGTGATCGTGGCCTGCTCAAACCTGCAGCGCCCGTACCCGGCCATCGCCATCGAAGTGCAACAGGCGTTGGGCATTCAGGGTTTCGGTTTTGACATGAACGTGGCGTGCTCGTCAGCGACCTTCGGTCTGCAGACGGCCAGCAACAGCGTGCAACTGGGTCAGGCTCGCGCGGTGCTGCTTGTAAGCCCGGAAGTGTGCACCGGTCACTTGAACTTCCGTGACCGCGACAGCCACTTTATTTTTGGCGATGCGGCCACCGCCATTGTGGTTGAGCGCGCTGATCTGGCGACTTCCAGTCATCAATTCGACATCGTCAGCACCAAACTGCTGACCACCTTCTCGAACAATATCCGCAACAACTTTGGCTTCCTCAACCGTGCTTCGGACGAAAACCCCGACAGCCCGGACAAGCTGTTCGTGCAGGAAGGCCGCAAGGTATTCCGTGATGTCTGCCCGATGGTGGCGGAGCTGATCGGCCAGCACCTGGAAGAAAACAAAGTCGAAGTGGCGGACGTCAAACGCTTCTGGCTGCACCAGGCCAACCTGAGCATGAACCACCTGATCGTCAAGCGCCTGCTGGGCCGCGAAGCGTCGGTTGAAGAAGCGCCGGTGATCCTTGATACCTACGCCAACACCAGTTCTGCCGGTTCCGTGATTGCCTTCCACACTTACCAGGATGATCTGGCCAGTGGTTCGCTGGCGGTACTCAGCTCGTTCGGTGCCGGCTACTCGATAGGCAGCGTGATCCTGCGCAAACGCTGATCCACGCTCAAAGCCACATCCTGTGGGAGCGGGCTTGCTCGCGATTCAGGCAGCTCGGTTTGTCTTGAGCACCGCGTTGTTTGCATCGCGAGCAAGCCCGCTCCCACCAGGGTGGTTGATTCTGCCCCGGGAGCGTTAATGGCTGCTGCTGACGACTCTGAAATACTCCAGCGCCTGCTCGCCGGTGAGCAACAGGCTTTTCGGCAGTTGGTCAGTACCTACCAAGGGGCCATGCTCGCCGTGGCTTATGCGATTGTCGGCAGTCGGCATGCCGATGAAGTCGTTCAGGACGCCTGGTTGTCAGTGGTGCGCAACCTGCGCGGGTTCGAAGGCCGTTCCAGCCTCAAAACCTGGCTGTTGACCATCACCGCCAATGCCGCCAAAACCCGCCTTAAACACAATCGCCGCGAAGTCTTGCTCGACGACCTGCCGTCACCCCACGGTACGGTTGATGATGAGCGTTTTGCCAGCGATGGTCACTGGTTGTTGGGGCCTTATGCCTGGCACCAAGACACCCCGGAAGCGCTGCTTACGGAACAAGAGTTGCGTGAATGCCTTGAGCGCACGCTGCTCAGTCTGCCGCAACTGCAAAGCTCGGTGCTGCTATTGCGTGAACGCCAGGGGCTGGAGTTGGAACAGATTTGTAATCTTCTCGACATATCGCTCTCTAATGCCCGAGTGCTGGTGCATCGTGCCCGGCTTAAAGTCTTTGCGACCGTGGAGCATTTCGAGGAGACCGGCGAATGTTGAGCTGCAAGCAATACGTTGCGCGATCAAGTGACCACATGGACCGGCAGTTGAGTGTTCGTGAGCGTCTGCAGATGCGCCATCATTTGCTGTTTTGCCCCAATTGCCGGCGCTTTATCCGGCAAATGCGCTTGATGAGTGCCACGTTGAAGGCGCTGCCCGAACCGCAGCCCAATGACCTGGACGCGACGGTTGAACGTATGCTGAGCGAGCAGTCGCGTCAGCGGTAGGGCGCAAGCGCGAATGCCGTCGGGGATGTGATGGGGACCGACGGCATTCGCGCACTGCGGGTTAACACAAGCCGGTGAAAGCGTTCAGCGGCTTGTTTGTTGCGTGAAACGGTTTAGAACTTGGCTTCTACGTCCAGTTGCAGCGTGTTGGTGCTGGCATCTTTCTGGGTGGAGGTTGCGTAGTCAGCCTTGGTCAGGAAGTACGTCACGCCGACACCAAAGTTCTTGTCGATTTCGTAACCCACTTTGAACTTGTGACCGCGAGAGCCGGTAGTGCCGTTGGCGAAGTCAGAGTCAGTGAAGGCGCCGACCACAGCGTTACGCTGAACGTCGCGGTAGTTGTAGTCCAGGCTGAAGGCGTTGAGCTTGCTCTTGAAACCCACCAACCAGGCGTCGTCCTGATCGCTGTCGGTCTCGGAGTTGTGCACGTATTGGCCGTACAACGACAGCGGAACCGGCAGGTTGGCGATGTCGACCTGACCGAAGCCTTCCCACAGGCGGAACTCGCTGGTGCTGTTGCCGTTAACGGCCAGGGCGCACGGCGTGGTCTTGGTGCCGGTGGTTGGGCAGCGGCTGTCTTCGTCGTTGTGGAAGCCGTAAACGCTACCACCCAGGGTCACTTTCAGGCTGTCGGTCGGTGCGAAACGTGCACCCAACTGGCCGGCATACATGCTCAAGTCATTTTTGAACTGCACGCCATCGCCGTTCACGTTGTCTTTGAGGGTGTAGTAGCCGGTGCTGCCGAACACTTCGACGCCGCTGCTGCCCAGGTTGGTTTTGTAGGAGGCAGACACACCTTCAGGGTTGATGTCGCTATCCCAGATCACGTCGCCCATGCTGACCCACTGTTGTGGCATCTTGCCGCCCACCAGGTGCAGGTTTTTGATCGCTGTCGGGTGATAGTCAACGTAAGCCATGTCCAGCCACAGCTGCTTCTTGTCGAAGTAGTTGTCCAGGTCCTGGTTGGTGGAGCGTGCGTCGTCGCTGCCGCCGGTGGCGATACGGATGCCGGTGTTCACTTGCGGGTTGATTTCGGTGTAAGCACCCAGGCGAGCACGAATACGTTGGCGGTCACGGTTTTTGCCATCGGATTCGCCATCAATTTTGACGGTTTCCTGACGGACCCGAACATCGCCCTTGAATTCGGTTTTGGCAGCCCAGGCCACTTTTTGTTCGAAAGCGCTGAGGTCAGATTTTTTAACCTGGTCTGCAGCGGCTTCTTGTTGAGCTTGTTTCTCGCTGGTCAACTCGGTTTGCAGTTCGGCGTACTGCGCCGCAGAAATAGAGCCGTTTGCCTTGAGCATTTCCAGTAGTTTTGCATCAACGCCAGCGCTTGCTGGAACACTCATGCCTAATACCAGCCCGCCACACAGTCCCGCCGCAATCCGTGTAGAAACAAGACGCATATGAATCTCCCAGTAGTGAGATGGACGTTGCCACCCCAAAAACACTCGGCCCTTATGGGCTCGCTAATATGATGTTTACGTGGGTTGATAAGCGCTCACTCATAACCCCGACTTCTAAGAAGCGGCGCCAGTATCACGATTGGATATGACAGAAAAGTGGCACAGTGATAGCAACTCTGTGACAACGCACTCTCGAGCTGAATCGACTCATCTGCAGGCGTGGGTTTCTAACGGGTTCAGCCATTGTGTGGAAATGTAAAAGGCGCAGTGTCATAAGCGGGTGCTAACATCGCCGTTCTAACGCAATAGCCCGGGGCTTTTGAATGCCGTTACAACGTCTGGATAGCCTGTCCTCCATCTCGGCCGAGCAATGGGATGCGCTGGTGCCGGTGGCGCAACCGTTCCTTCGCCATGGATTCCTCAGTGCACTGGAGGACAGTGGCAGCCTGGGCCCGCACTCCGGCTGGCAGTCTGAACACCTGCTGCACGTTGAAAACGATCGCGTGCTGGCGGCATTGCCCAGTTACCGAAAATGGCATTCCTACGGCGAATACGTGTTCGATCACGAATGGGCAAATGCATGTGAACGGGCCGGGATCGAGTACTACCCCAAACTGCTGACCGCAGTGCCTTTCAGCCCGGTCAGTGGCTCGCGATTGCTGGCCGCACGGCCTGAAGACGGTTTTGAATTGTTGGCCGCTTTACCCGGTTATCTGGAGATCGAAGGGCTGTCCAGCGCGCACATCAACTTCACCGATGCGCTGGCGGATACCGCGTTGGCGCAACAGCCCGGCTGGTTGCAACGGTTGGGCTGTCAGTTCCATTGGCAAAACCGCGAGTACCGCGATTTTCAGGATTTTCTCGACGTTCTGAGTTCGCGCAAGCGCAAGCAGATGCGCAAAGAGCGCGAACAAGTGGCGGGGCAGGGCTTTGAGTTTGAATGGTTGGAGGGCCGGCAGGTGACCGAGGCGCAGTGGGATTTTGTCTACGCCTGTTACGCCAACACCTATGCGGTGCGACGCCAGACGCCGTACCTGACCCGTGACTTTTTCAGCTTGCTGGCCGAGCGCATGCCCGAAGCGATTCGCGTGGTCCTGGCCAAACAAGGCTCAACCCCGGTGGCCATGGCTTTTAGCCTGATCGGGGGCGGCAGCTTGTATGGTCGTTACTGGGGCTGTCTGGCCGAGTTCGACCGTTTGCATTTCGAAACCTGTTTTTACCAGGGCATGGATTACGCCATCGCTCACGGCATCCAGCGGTTTGATGCCGGCGCTCAGGGCGAGCACAAGCTGATACGCGGCTTTGAACCGGTGATTACGCATTCCTGGCATTACCTGCGCCATCAGGGCTTGAAAGCCGCCGTCAGTGATTTTCTGGCGCGTGAGCGAGAGGGCGTGCTGGCCTATGCCGAAGAGGCGAGAACGGCGCTGCCATACCGGCAGGCCTGATTCTCGCCGGTTTTGCGGTTAAACGTGTTCGCTGGCCAACGGCGGCTGGCTCGTCTGCAATGACACATCAACAGACCCCAGCCAGCGGTATGTCAGGGCACCGATGGCCGCACCGATCAATGGCGCCAACCAGAACATCCACAACTGCTCAAGTGCCCAGCCGCCCACTATCAACGCCGTGCCGGTGCTGCGCGCGGGGTTGACCGAGGTATTGGTCACCGGGATCGAGATCAGGTGAATCAGGGTCAAGGCCAGGCCAATGGCAATCGGTGCCAGGCCGGGCGGCACCCGTTTGTCAGTGGCGCCCATGATGATCAGGATAAACATCGCACTCATGACCACTTCGCACATCAGCCCCGAGACCATTGAGTAACCACCGGGCGAGTGGTCGCCATAACCGTTGGCGGCCAGGCCACTGGCTGCCAGATCAAAGCCTGGCTTGCCGCTGGCAATGAAGTACAACAGAGCTGCCGCGAAAATCGCGCCCAGTACTTGGGCGACGATGTAGGCGGGCAACTCTTTGGCAGGAAATCGGCCACCCACCCACAGCCCAAATGACACCGCGGGGTTGAGGTGGCAGCCCGAGATGTGCCCGATGGCAAATGCCATGGTCAGCACGGTCAAGCCAAAGGCCAGGGCAACACCGAGCAGGCCGATGCCCATATCGGGAAAAGCGGCTGCCAGCACCGCGCTGCCACAACCGCCAAGTACCAGCCAGAAAGTACCCACCAACTCCGTTGCCGAACGTTTGAACAAGTTCATTTAAGGATCCAGGATAGATAACTCTATCGATCAAAAAACACGATTGTGCATCCTGCAATTGACGACAAGATTCATCTGAATCTTTACTTCATTACAGCAGGCGACCGGGTATTTTCCAGACCTTAAAAAAACGCCAGAGCCCTTTAACCACGGGCTCTGGCGATGTGTTGCGCGGGCTTTACAGGTTGTGTTTTTTTGGATCAGTCGAGGCCGACAAATCCACCCGTTTGGTGTTGCCACAGACGGGCATACAAACCGCCATGGGCGAGCAGTTCGGCGTGGGTGCCGGACTCGGCAATCTGACCTTTTTCGAGGACGACCAAACGGTCCATACGGGCGATGGTCGAAAGCCGGTGAGCGATGGCAATCACGGTTTTACCTTGCATCAAGGTTTCGAGACTTTCCTGGATCGCGGCTTCGACTTCGGAGTCCAGCGCCGAGGTCGCTTCGTCCATGATCAGAATCGGCGCATTCTTCAGTAACACCCGTGCTATAGCGATGCGCTGGCGCTGACCACCTGACAATTTGACCCCGCGCTCGCCCACATGGGCGTCAAAACCGGTACGTCCCTGAGCATCGGAAAGTGCAGGAATAAACTCATCGGCACGGGCTTTTCGCACGGCTGCCCAGAGTTCATCGTCGGTGGCGTCCGGCTTGCCATACAGCAAGTTGTCGCGGATCGAACGGTGCAGCAAAGACGTGTCCTGAGTGATCATTCCTATCTGTTCGCGCAGGCTTTCTTGCGTCACTTCGGCGATATTCTGACCGTCTATCAGAATTTTCCCGCCTTGCAGGTCATACAGGCGCAAAAGCAGGTTTACCAGCGTCGATTTGCCCGCCCCGGACGGTCCGATCAAGCCGATTTTTTCGCCGGGTTTGATCACCAGATTCAGGTCGCTAATGATCCCGCTCTGTTTGCCGTAGTGAAAGTCCACGTGTTCAAAACGCACTTCACCGCGATCGACCTTCAGGCGTGGCGCGTTGTCCTTGTCCTTGACCGTAACGGGTTGGGCGATGGTCTGCAGACCGTCCTGGACCATGCCGATGTTTTCAAAAATGCCGTTGACCACCCACATGATCCAGCCAGACATGTTGACGATACGAATCACCAGGCCAGTGGCCAGCGCAATGGCGCCTACGCTGATCAGTGACTGGCTCCACAACCACAGCGCAAGGCCGCTGGTGCTGACAATCAGCAGACCGTTCATGGAGGTGATGGTCACGTCCATGCTGGTCACGACGCGGCTGGCCAATTGGGTTTTTTCGGTTTGCTCGATGATCGCTTCGCGGGCGTACTGCTGCTCGTAATTAGTGTGGGCAAATAGCTTGAGGGTGGTGATGTTGGTGTAGCCGTCAACGATCCGGCCCATCAATTTAGAGCGCGCATCCGAAGACACCACCGAGCGTTCCTTGACCCGTGGCACGAAGTAATACAAGGCGCCGATGTAGAGCACGATCCAGGTCAGCAGCGGGATCATAAGCCGCCAGTCCGCTTCGGCAAACAGCACCAGCGAACTGATGGCGTAGATCAACACGTGCCACAACGCATCGACGGCCTGCACCGCAGAGTCACGCAGCGAGTTGCCGGTTTGCATGATGCGCTGGGCAATACGCCCGGCGAAGTCGTTCTGGAAAAAGTTAAGGCTTTGTTTCAGCACATAGCTGTGGTTTTGCCAGCGGATCATGCTGGTCATGCTCGGGCTTAAGGTCTGGTGCACAAGCAGATCATGCAGGCCGAAGAATACCGGGCGAATGATCAGCGCCACCACGGCCATCCAGATCAGCTCACCGCTGTGAATGCTGAAAAATTCAGTGTTGGGCGTACCCTGGGCCAGATCGATCAGGGTGCTCAAGTAACTGAACAGCGAGACTTCAATCAAGGCGGCGACCAGCCCGACGACCAGCAAGGCGGCAAACAGTGGCCAGACCTGGCGCAGGTAATAGATGTAAAACGCCCAAACAGTGTTGGGCGGTTCGGCGCTGGGGGCTTCGCGAAAAATATCGATCAGTTGTTCAAAACGACGATAAAGCATGGTCACTGACGCCCGCTGAGCGGGCTCTCCTTTAGTGGTGTGACCGGCCTGGGCCGGTCAAGCTCCCCGCAGCATTCGAAGCGATTAGGCTTAGTCGATGCGTTTGGCAGACTTGATGTAGATAGGGTCAATCGGCACATCGCGCATGCCGGATTTGCTGGTGGTCTGGGTGTTGACGATGTTGTCCACCACATCCATGCCTTTTACGACTTTGGCAAATACGGCATAACCGGCATCACGGCCCGGATCGAGCATCGCGTTGTCGACCACGTTGATAAAGAACTGGCTGGTCGCGGAGTCCGGGTTGGAGGTGCGTGCCATCGACAAGGTGCCGCGCACGTTATGCAGGCCGTTGCTGGCTTCGTTCTTGATCGGGTCGCGGGTTGTTTTCTGCACCATCTGCCCAGTGAACCCGCCGCCCTGAGCCATAAAGCCCGGGATCACGCGGTGGAAAATGGTGTTGTTGTAAAAGCCGCTATCGACATAACTCAAAAAGTTTTTGCTGCTGATCGGTGCTTTTACCGGGTCCAGTTCGATTTCAATCGGGCCGAAGCTGGTGTCCAGCAGCACGTGAGGGGCTTTTTGAGCAGGTGGGGTTTGCGCGTTTTTGTTTGCTGCAGGCGTCGCAGCCATCAGGTTGGCGGCGAAGAGCAGGGCACTGGCAGCAAAAACAATTTTTTTCAACATAAGTCAAAAGTCCTGAAAAGTAGAAGCAGCTGCGTCAGAGAACGCACGCGCTGTGTGTTGAATAGGTGACGGGATGAGGTTGGCACTGATGAATGGCCAGCCGCGAAGCTTGGACAGGATATTCGGGATCGATGTTCCTGCCCACCGCTGTCATGGCTGCAATCTTTGTTTTATGCCTGCTCAGGGGCAGCAAAGGCTGCGTCCAGGGGGGCGGTATCAAAGGTGCGCAACAACTCCACCAGTATTTGCGTCGCCGGGCCCAACGGTTTGTCCTTGTTGGCGTACAGGTAGAACACCGGGTGGCGGTCACCGCCCTGATCCAGTGGCAACGCTTTGAGCACACCCTCTTTGAGTTCGCGCTCGATCATGTGCCGGGGCAGCCAGGCAAAACCCAGGCCACTGCCCACAAAGGCGGCGGCCGTGGCCAGGCTGCCGACCGTCCAGCGTTGCTCAGAGCCCAGCCAGCCTACGTCGCGGGGTTGCTGGCGGCCCGAGTCGCGAATCACCACTTGCAACTGGCTTTCAAGGTCCTGGAAGTGCAGCACCCGTTGCATGCGATGTAAGGCGTGATCGGGATGGGCCACGGCAATGAATTCGACGGTGCTCAGTTCTGTGCCCAGGTAGCCCGGAATATTGAAACTGCTGATGGCCAGGTCGGCCACGCCTTCCAGCAACACTTCTTCGACGCCCGACAGGACTTCTTCGCGCAGCCGCACACGACAGCCACGGCTCTGCGGCATAAAAGCGGTCAAGGCGCGCACCAGCCGTGCATTCGGGTAGGCGGCATCAACCACCAGCCGCACTTCGGCTTCCCAGCCTTGCTCCATGTGGTGGGCGAGGTCTTCAAGCTGGCTGGCTTGTTTGACCAACTGGCGCGAACGCCGTAATAAAACGCCGCCGGCTTCGGTGAGCACGGCTTTGCGCCCGTCGATGCGTAACAGCGGCACGCCGAGTTGGTCTTGCATGCGAGCGACGGTGTAACTGACAGACGACTGCGAGCGATGCAGCACCTCAGCAGCTTGCGCAAAGCCACCGTGGTCGACCACCGCTTGCAGCGTGCGCCATTGGTCAAGGGTCACGCGGGGCGCTTTCACGTTGTATTCCTTTGGTAACGAGTCGTTGTGTGGCCGCAGCCTGTTGTACAGGGTACTCATTAATAAACAAATTTATAGATAGGTTGTAGCAGATATTTACGCTTTTTCATCAATGAAATGCCCTCTAGGATTCACTCCATCGCCTTACAGCATTCACAGATGGAGCCTACCGCCCATGTCTAATGTTCTGATCATCGAAAGCAGCGCTCGCCAACAGGATTCCTTTTCCCGCGAGCTGACACAGCAGTTCATCAGTCACTGGAAAACCCTTCATCCGGCTGATCGCCTGACCATTCGCGATGTGGCTGTGAACCCGGTTCCGCATCTGGACGCCGATTTGCTGGGCGGCTGGATGAAGCCCGAGGCGCAGCGTAATGCCGCTGAGCAGGCTTCCTTGCAGCGCTCCAATGAGCTGACCGACGAGCTGCTGGCGGCTGACGTGCTGGTACTGGCGGCGCCGATGTACAACTTTGCGATCCCCAGCACCCTCAAAGCCTGGCTGGACCATGTGTTGCGCGCCGGCCTGACTTTCAAATACACCGACACCGGCCCCCAGGGTCTGCTCACCGGTAAAAAAGCATACGTGCTCACTGCGCGCGGCGGGATATATGCGGGTAGCACCGCAGACCACCAAGAACCGTACCTGCGCCAGGTACTGGCCTTTATGGGCATTCATGACGTGACCTTTATCCATGCCGAGGGCATGAACCTGGGCGGCGACTTCCAGGAAAAAGGGTTGAACCAAGCCAAAGCCAGGCTTTCAGATGTGGCCTGAGCCGGTCTGTTAATCAACAGATAATCGTTGCATGGCTTAATTCGCTTCACTGCTCCTTCAAGCAAGCGGTTCGCGCATCGAACCTCCCTTGGCACTTTCTTTGAGTGCTATCGCCCGATCAGCCCTGCGCTGGATCGGGTTTTTTTTGCCTGCGGTTTACGGGCCGATAGCGCAGCGTGCTGAAAAACCGCTAAGGTCGCGTCCACTCAATACCGGGCGAGAGATTTATGGGTTATTTGCTAGTTGTGACGCTGATTCAGGCGTTTTCCTTCAGCCTTATTGGCGAGTATCTGGCGGGGCACGTCGACAGTTACTTCGCCGTGCTGGTGCGTGTGGTGCTGGCCGGTCTGGTCTTTATCCCGCTGACACGCTGGCGCCAGGTCGAACCCGGCTTTATGCGCGGCATGCTGCTGATTGGCGCCCTGCAGTTTGGTATCACCTACGTCTGCCTGTACCTGAGCTTTCGCGTGCTCACGGTGCCCGAGGTGCTGCTGTTCACCATCCTTACGCCGCTGCACGTCACCCTGATTGAAGATGCGCTAAACCGGCGCTTTAATCCGTGGGCGCTGGTCGCCGCGCTGGTGGCCGTTGGCGGGGCTGCGGTGATTCGGTTTGACAGCATCAGCCCGGACTTCTTCAAAGGCTTCCTGCTGCTGCAACTGGCCAACTTTACGTATGCCGCTGGTCAGGTGCTGTACCGGCGTCTGGTGCTGCGCTATCCGAGTGAGCTGCCGGGCTACCGGCGGTTCGGGTTCTTTTATGTCGGCGCCCTGATTGTGGTGTTGCCGGCTTTCCTGCTGTTTGGCAAAGCGCACTTTTTGCCCGACGCACCGTTGCAGTGGGGCGTGTTGCTGTTTCTGGGCCTGGTGTCGACGGCGCTGGGCATGTACTGGTGGAACAAAGGCGCGTGCCTGGTCAGCGGCGGCACCCTGGCAGTGATGAACAACCTGCATGTACCGGTGGGTTTGCTGCTGAACCTGCTGATCTGGAACCAGCACGAACCGTTGGGCAGGTTAATGTTGGGCGGCACGGTGATTCTGCTGGCCGTGTGGATCAGCCGGCTAGACCGCAAGGCTATCAGGGGCTAAGGTCCTTAAGGCCCAAGGTCTGTTGACGTCTCGTCGCGACCGCAATGAAACGTCAACAGACCCAATCTAACGCCTTAAAGGGGAGTGGGAATGACAGTCAAAGTGTTGATCTTGCCGGGCCTGAATAATTCGGGGGAAGATCACTGGCAAACGCGCTGGGAGAAGAACTACAGCGGTCTGAAACGGGTCAAGCAAGACGATTGGAACACGCCGGTGTGCGCTGACTGGGTTCAGCGATTACACGACAAAGTCACTTCCAGCCAGCGACCGGTGGTGTTGGTGGGGCACAGTCTGGCGTGCAACCTGATTGCGGCGTGGTCGCAGCAGTACCCCACAGATGCCAAAAACCGTGTTCGCGGCGCGCTACTGGTAGCCCCCAGCGACACCGAAGCGCCGAGTTATCCGCAAGGCACGTCAGGGTTTTCACCCATGCACTTGGGGAAACTGCCCTTTGACTCGATAACCGTGGCCAGCACGGATGATCCCTATGTCAGCGTCGAGCGCGCGACAGCCTTCAGCGAGGCGTGGGGCAGTGAATTGGTGTGGTTGCAACAAGCCAGGCACATCAACCATGAGAGTGGCCTGGGTGACTGGCCCGAAGGCATCAAGTTGTTATTCGAACTGACCGGTGACCCGCAGTTCAAACACAGCTAACGCTGCCCAAGCAAGGGGCTGCGATCTACTCATACACAGTGGCTAGCAGCCTTTTGCTTATTGTTCGCCGACTTCCAGCGGCACGCCTGAGGGAGTTGGTTTCAACTTGTGCACCCTGCACATCATATTCGGCTAGATCTGGACGAGGCTTTTCTTGCCGGGCAGTAGAAACTGCTTACATGAAGAGCGCAAGAGTTCTTCCGAACGAAGAAATATATTCACTCAAGATCATTCAGACGATCATGCTCGTGATAGCTATCTAAACTCCTAGGGCCATGAAAGGATTGGAGTAGGAGATGCGCTGGCGCATGGTAATTCTTGCGATAAGAGTGATGTGGTTCAAGTACTTTTAGGAGGGCATCATCGTCTTTAATGCAGGGATTCTGAAGGTGTGTGTACTGGCCGCTTATTGTTTGGGGAGCTAGCTTGGCTCATTAGAACTAGCCGCCAAAAGCGATTGAGTGATTGAGATAGATTAGCTCGAAATTCTGCATATTTCGACTTGGTAGCCCATCGCGGCCAAGCGTTGGGCGAACTGCCTGAAGTTTACTTTTGAGAAGAACGGCATATGCAGCATGTCGTGGGGTTGCATGATAGCGAATACGATTTTATTGCGAGGCTGGGTGGCCGGATCGAAGACGAACTGGAAATCGCCCATATCTGCAAGATGAGCATTTACCTGCGTTGTCACATCTACTTCGTTGATTAATGCCTCAGCAGATACATATGCTTGTGAGAAGAGATGACTAAGCACGCTTGACGATGAGTATTTTTTGACATGAATGATATGGTTGTCTGGAGTTAATAGATCACAGAATTCAAATGGGCTGGAGGCATTACTTAGCCTCACAAGCTTCTGGTCGAGCAAATAGAAGTTCTCATTGTCAGCAATACGCCGCAGGTACGGACCCTCGTGTTCTGTACCGTATCGAGGAAACTGCAGGTTGCATGGAGTGGCTGCTTCAAAGAAACGATTCACCTGTTCGGTGTAATCCCGGTCGATTTGATACCAGTCACCTTCGGTCAGCAGATAAATTTTCTCATCATGCTCAATTTCAGCTTCAAGACAGGTGTACAACGGCCAAGCTTGGATTCTTTGTTCATCAGATCCGTAGAGATAGATGCGCTCACTCATCAGAGACTGCCGGGTAACGGCTCCCAGTATATGCTTCGCCAAAAGGGCCTGTCGAAGGTCTAGGTCAAATGCTAGAGTGGGGCCGTTACGTGATCGAGCGCTGTGTCGAACATAGCCAAATCCGCTAAAGTCGTTGCTATGAAGTTCGGGCGAAGCCGCTCGGATACGGTCAAACTGCTCACCATTCATTGCTTCAACGAGAAGTTCATTCAACTGGTCCAGAAGCACGGAGTCGCGTACCGGCACGATGTAGTCCATCCAAGGATATTTTTCCTTGCAGCGGTCGTCTTCGTAGGCCGTCAATAGCCGAAGCGCGATTTCGGGAAACTCTTCAAGATTTACATCAGAATGCAATGCCAGTGAGTCAGAGCCACTGACGTACTCTTCCTCGTCCTGATCGTTTTCGACGATACCCGTCAGTGACTTCAGGATCTCTGAGTCAAATTTGAAGTCGAACTCCGATATCGACAAATGCTTGGATGATTGAGCCTTTGAGCGTAGTGGAGTCCTGTCAATATTGGATTTTTCTACGGACTTGATTACCAGGGGGTCGGTTAAGGTAAGCGCTGTACGGAGGCCGAAATAGCGCTCTATGGCTAGGGGATTGATCAAGTGGCGCGCATGACCAAAGGTGAAGCAGAACACTCTGTCTCTAACTGCCATTACCAGCAGCGCCTTAAGGGACCTACCAGTTAGGTCTAGTTGTGCCACCTCTTGGATATAAGTGAAAAGCTGAGTCCATTTAGGATGTGATGAGTTTTTCTGATGGTAGAAAAGACAATCGACTTCATTCAGTGAAAAGGCGATAGGTGGCAAATTGAAGTCATCAGACAGCGCGTCCTGTAAAGCTCGGCCCTCTTTGAGCAAGAACACGTTGATAGTGATCTTCACACAGTCACTCCTTGACTTCTGTCTTTGATATTAAATTGGCATCTCTCTGGCATTCCGTCAAGGTGGCGCCGTTTGGGCCCAGAGCTCGTAGCGATCGATGGATAGGCGGCGTATCCGCATTGATGTGCACTATCGAGTGGTTTGTTGCGCTCGAATGAGCAAGTAGGGACTGAGAAAGTTTGAAAGACTCAGGTCCTGTATACCTACAGAAGTCAGTTCTATCTTTGGTAAGAATGTATTTGGTCTGGTTGAGAGGTGATTTACTGACCCTCACTTTGTTTTGTGTGGCTTCAGCAGGCCTACTGCTGGCATCTGTGTTACTTCTTTCACAAACTTCCTGTTATTTCCACGAACCAGGCTACGCTTTAGCGTTTTATCGCACACGCAGACAGGGATAGTCCTTACGTGAAGCGCCTACTTCTTTTGAGCGGCCCTATGGCTTGCGGCAAAACCTCGATTTCCGAAAGCTTACAAGCTCGCTATGGTTTTCTGCCCATCAGTAGCGGGGCCTACTTGCGCGGGGTGCTGATCGGTCGTAACCAAGTGCTTGATCGGCATAACTTGCAGGAGCTTGGGGATGCATTGGATAGGGAAACTGGTTTTTCCTGGCTTGTTGAAGCTGTAGCCATGCCCGCAATCAAGGCTCGTCCGGACATCGAGAACTGGCTACTTGACGCTGTCCGCAAGCCCCAGCAAGTAGAGCTATTTCGGCTTCGTTTCAAGGGCGCAGTCAAGCACGTGCATATCGTTGCGCCAGAAGTAGTGTTGGAGCAAAGATACGCCTCCCGAAACCCCCTCACTCTCCAGCATTACCAAGCGAGCGTGATGCACCCCAATGAGCAGAGTGCTCGCTCCGTGGCCCCCTTGGCTGACTACATCCTAGATGCCGAGGAGCTAACCCCATCCGCAATCGCTGATCAGATCATAGGAATCTGGGAGTAATAATGCATGGAAACTCGGCAGATCGTAGTTATTAGTGGGAAGACCTGTAGCGGGAAGAGTGGTTTGTCCCATTTGCTGGCAAGGGAGTACGGCTTCGAGGTCGTTTTTGATCGTCGAGCATTCCAAGATTTAGGCTGGTATTTACAGCTTGATCAGCCAGCCATACTTGATAGGCGACGTGAGCTTGAGGCGGCTGACAATGAACATTGGATGCTCCATGAGATCAAGACGAGGTGCGCAAAAGATGCAAAGGGCCCATCGTTAGTTGTCGATCACCTGAATACGCTGGAGCAGGTGCTGGAGTTTCGAAAGACCTTCGGGGCAAACCTTATCCATGTCCATCTTTATGCAAGTGATCGAACGCTTCAAAATCGCTATGCGGAGAGAGTTAAGGATCAGACAGATCCAGTCCCTTATGATCAGGTCAATCAACTTCGGGATCAGGCTCAAATTGAACTGCTGAAAGCCGACGCTGACGTCCGTATCTATACCGAAAGGTCTGACTCTAACGACACACTGGTGCGAGTCGCAGCCCGCTTGCATCTATTTACGCCACCCGAAATTAGGTGTGTGGATGTGCTGATCGGCGGGCAGTACGGGAGCGAGGGCAAAGGCAACATAGTGTCCTACTTGGCGCGTGAGTACGACGTGATGGTTCGTGTTGGAGGGCCGAATGCTGGGCACACCGTAGCTAGCCCTCTAGGCCCTTACACCTATCACCACCTGCCTTCAGGTTCGCGTGACGTAACCGCGAGGCTACTTTTGGGTCCTGGGATGACGATTCGTTTAGAAGGCCTTTTGAAAGAAATTGAGGAGTGCAGTATCACCCCGGATCGCTTGTTCATCGATCCTCAAGCCACGATCATCGAAGACGAAGATCTTGAAGCAGAGCATGCTCATTTGGTCTCAACCATTGCTTCCACGGGTAGTGGGAGCGGCGCTGCGGCGGCACGGCGTATTCTAAACAGGGGTAAAAAAACGATCAGGCTTGCCCGGGATGTCGAGGAGTTGCGGAATTACGTCGGTACACCGGGTAACTATCGTGGCTGCACTACAGACCGCTTGGAAGAGGCCTACCGGTGTGGTCACTCCATATTGCTGGAAGGCACACAGGGAAGCGGTTTGAGTATTTTTCATGGGGACTACCCCCATGTGACTTCCAGGGATACCAATGTCGCGGGGTGCCTTGCTGAGGCAGGGATATCACCCAGTCGCATACGGAAAATTCTAATGGTTATTCGGCCAATGCCAATCCGTGTTGGGGATCCTGACGGAGACCAAGGCCACACTTCCGGACAGCTTAAACATGGGACGACCTTCAGCGATATTGCCGAATTTGCAGGTCTCAAGGGTGAGACCCTGAATGCCGTTGAAAAGACGTCGACCACACGTCGGAACCGACGTGTGGGTTGGTTTGAGTGGGATCAGTTTCGAAAAGCGTGCGCCCTTAACGCACCCACTGACATTGTTTTGACTTTCGCGGATTACCTTAGCTCCGCGAACAGCCAGGCGCGTCGGTTCGAGCAGCTTGATCCGGAAACGATCAAGTTTGTGGAGGAGTTGGAGCGCGTTTCTCAAGCACCGGTCTCACTAATCAATACTCGATTTTCCCGGGACGCGGGGGCTAGCGATCTGCGCTCTTTGATCGACCGACGTAATTGGACTGCACGATCTGGTAGGAAGTAATAGATGAACTTAGAAAAGCTGATTGAGTTGTACCCGCGAATCTATCACATGGCAGAGCGCGGAACTTGGGACAGTATCCGCACCCGCGGGCTGATGAGCACAACAGCCGTGCTCGACCATCTTGAGGTCGTAAAGCGGGATCGTGCGCGTTTCGAAACGGAGCACCGCGATCAGAAGATGGATGTGAGGGCAGGGCACCCGACAAATATTGTTCTTCGGGATCAAAAGCCAATGCCCGAGGGGCGTCTGCTTCAAGCGCTTACGGATGGAACAACGCCAACGCAGTGGTACAAGCTGATCAACGAGAAAGTCTTTTTCTGGGTTGAAGAGGAACGGTTGCATCGTTTGCTGGGCGCTCGTGATTACCGGAATCTCGAACACGATGTATTGACTCTGGACTCAGCGGCTTTCATCCCTGCCTATGCTGAAAAAATATGGCTCTGCCATATGAATTCCGGTAACACGTGGCCCATTCCCCATCGTCGTGGCACCGATGTGTTCCGCAGAATCGAGGATTACCCAGTGAAGAGTTCAGGCAAGCCAGTCAAGGCTGTTGTCGAGCTGGTGGTTGATTATGCAGTGCCTAACATTGGGGATTATGTTGTAGAGGTTCGCCGTATGAAAGGCAGTGAGGTCTTGGGAGTTATTGGGTAACGGCTCGATTTCAAAAAATGCGCTAATCGGAGCTGCTGTACCAGCAGAATGAACTATCCCTTCTTGCTTCTGTTTGCGCCTTCAAGCCGCCGTCAATAATTCCTGCCGCTGGAGTACAAGGAGCCTATTGTTCCAACTGAACCAAACACAGCTAACGCTGCCACGTCGCCGCAGTCATCACTGGCTGCGGCGACTTACACGTGACTCAGTCTTCAAGCGCCACGTGCGGCGGGTTGATCTTGTTCATCAGCCCTTGACGCAAGTCATTGCCACTTGGTTGTTGATACACGCTCAAGCCAAACTCCGGCAAGACCGACAATAAGTAGTCGAAAATATCGCCCTGGATTTGCTCGTACTCGTCCCACACCGTGGTGCGGGTGAAGCAGTAGATTTCAAGTGGCACGCCCTGGGGGGTGGCTTGCATCTGGCGCACCATGCAGGTCATGTTGGGCTGGATCATCGCGTGGCTTCGCAGGTAGGCCAGTGCGTAGGCGCGGAAGGTGCCTATGTTGGTCATGCGCCGACGGTTGGCTGACATCGCCGCGACGTTGCCCTGGGCTTCGTTCCAGCTCTTGAGTTCGGCTTTTTTGCGTGCCAGATAGTCGCTCAGCAAGCGTACTTGCTCCAGGCGCTGCTCCTGTTCGTCGGTCAGAAACCCGACGCCTGCGGCATCAATGAACAGGCTGCGCTTGATCCGTCGACCGCCGGATTGCTGCATGCCGCGCCAGTTTTTAAACGACTCGGACATCAAGCGCCAGGTCGGGATTGAGACAATGGTCTTGTCGAAGTTCTGCACTTTGACGGTGTGCAGCGTGATGTCCATGACATCGCCGTCGGCGCCCACTTGCGGCATTTCGATCCAGTCGCCCACACGCAGCAGGTCGTTGCTGGTCAACTGAACGCTGGCGACAAAAGACAGCAGGGTGTCTTTGTAGACCAACAAAATAACCGCAGACATGGCGCCCAGACCCGAGAGCAACAGCATCGGCGAGCGGTCGATCAGGGTGGCGACAATGATGATCGCGGAGAACACATACAGCAGCATCTTGCCCAGCTGTATATAGCCCTTGATGGGCCGGGTCTTGGCGTAGTTGGTGCGTGCGTAGATGTCGAGCAAGGCATCGAGCAGGGCGGTGATGACCCGCGTCAACACAAAAATAGTGATGGCCAGGGCCAGGTTGCCGAGGAATTGGCGACCGTTGTCGCTCAGGTCCGGGACCAAGTTGCGGCCAAACTGGATCATCAGTGACGGCGTCATTTGCGCCACGCGATGGAACACTTTGTGTTCGCGCAAATCGCTGACCCAGTGCAGGGCTGGCTGGCGGGCGAGCATTTTGGTGACGCGCAAGATGATGATGCGGGCAATGTGACCGGCGAGCAGGGCGACGCTCACCAATACGATCAGTCCCAAAACGGACGACAGCCAAGGATAGTGATCCAGGTTGGCCCAAAGGCGTTCAAATTCGCTCCAGAGTGTTTGAGTATCCATAAGTTAAAGCGTTATCCCAAAAGAAATGGCCATGGGATTAGACCATCTCAAGACGATTTAGGGGCTGTCTTTGGACTAAAGACCCTAAAAAAGCATTTGTTTCGCGCCGTTGGTGCAAAGAAACTCGGCCTGAGCGCTCGAAACCGTTACTCTATGCCGCTGATTTTTCGCATTTCTTCGAGGTAGCACCCGTGTTTTCCGATTTCGCCCTGCACGAACGCCTGCTTAAAGCTGTGGCCGAGCTTAAATTTGTCGAGCCTACGCCTGTGCAAGCAGCGGCCATCCCGCTCGCGCTCGAGGGGCGTGACCTGCGGGTTACAGCTCAAACCGGGAGTGGCAAAACCGCTGCTTTCGTTCTGCCGATTCTCAATCGCCTGATTGGCCCAGCCAAAATCCGTGTCAGCATCAAAGCGTTGATTTTGCTGCCGACCCGCGAGTTGGCGCAGCAAACCTTGAAAGAAGTTGAACGCTTTTCGCAGTTCACGTTCATCAAGTCCGGCCTGATCACCGGCGGTGAAGACTTCAAGGTACAGGCCGCCATGTTGCGCAAAGTGCCTGACATCCTGATCGGCACCCCAGGCCGTTTGCTGGAGCAACTGAACGCCGGCAACCTGCAACTCAACGAAGTTGAAGTGCTGGTACTCGACGAAGCCGACCGCATGCTCGACATGGGCTTTGCCGAGGACGTGCAGCGTCTGGTTGACGAATGCCCGAACCGTCAGCAAACCATGTTGTTCTCGGCCACCACCGGTGGTTCGGGCCTGCGTGAGATGATCGGCAAAGTCTTGAACAACCCTGAGCACTTGCAGCTCAACCAGGTCAGCCAGCTGAACGCTACCACGCGTCAGCAAGTGATCACCGCTGACCACAACCAGCACAAAGAACAAATCGTGAACTGGTTGCTGGCCAACGAGACTTATCAAAAAGCCATCGTTTTCACCAACACCCGCGCCATGGCCGACCGCATTTACGGGCGTCTGGTGGCTCAGGAGTACAAGGCGTTTGTCTTGCACGGTGAGAAAGATCAAAAAGACCGCAAGCTGGCCATTGATCGCCTGAAGCAGGGCGGCGTGAAAATTTTGGTCGCTACCGACGTGGCCGCCCGTGGTCTGGACGTTGAAGGTCTGGATCTGGTGATCAACTTCGACATGCCACGCAGCGGCGACGAATACGTTCACCGCATTGGCCGTACTGGCCGTGCCGGCAACGACGGTCTGGCGATCTCGCTGATCTGCCACGGTGACTGGAACCTCATGTCCAGCATCGAGCGTTACTTGAAGCAAAGCTTCGAGCGTCGCGTGATCAAAGAAGTCAAAGGCACCTACAGCGGGCCGAAAAAGGTCAAGGCTTCGGGTAAAGCCGTTGGCGTGAAGAAGAAAAAGATTGACGGCAAAGGCGACAAGAAAAAGACCGGCGCCAAGGCCCCGACCAAGCGCAAAATCGCCAACCGCCCAAAGACCGACGCCCTGTCGCTGGTCAGCAAGGACGGCATGGCGCCGCTCAAGCGCCGCAAGCCAGAAGCCCCGGCTGCTGAGTAAGGTTTACGGATAAGGTTTGCCTCTCGGTCTTTTAAGAGCAAAAGATCGCGAGGCAAGCTCGCTCATAAGACCTTGTAGGAGCGAGCTTGCTCGCGATCTTTTGATCTTGATCTGGTTTTTGATCTTGATCTAAGCCGTAAGAGGCTCCGTTAAACCACGCAGGCCGATCGCAGCCTTCGTACCTCGTCAGCGACTACAGTGGCCTGTTTGATGCGCGACAGCGCGGCGTCGAAGACGGGACGGCTTTGTGATCCCCTCTCTCAATAAAACGTACGTTCAGCCTTGAACGTCAGTAACCCATCGCATTGCGGGTTTTGCCCCGAGTACGCCGAGCAATCGCCGCCATCGAGGCTGGAGTCGCTGTAGATCACGTTCAGGTTCACGCCCATCCAGGGCCGTGAGAAGGTGATCGACCAATCATTGAACGTACGCACGCTGCCGCCATCGGCGATGGATACCGGCGTGCCCAGTTGGTGGGTGGTGTATTTCAGGCTGACCCCGACGCCCAGCGTGCGATTGGCGCCCAAATCGGCAAACACGGTGCTGTCGCGTCGATCCGGGTCATTGCTGAACGCTGCGCCAAAGCGCGTGCCCAACACTGTCAGCCCCGCATAAAATTGCTGGCTGTCCATGGGGCTGACTTTGGGGTAGCTGTAATGAATCATCCCCAGTTCATAGCTCAGGGTCTGGTCAAACGGGTGTTTGTAACCGAGGTAGGAATCGACTTCCAGATTGCTGCCGGGCTTGAGGCCCATAGTGGGCGCCCATTGGCCGACATACCAGCCGCTGTTGTGCGTGAGGTCCAGGCCGCCATGGAAGGTCGAACCCGGGCTGGTCGGCTTGACCAGGCCTTGGGCCATGCTGCGGCTGGGCTGGGTGCCCATTCTGAGGTCGAAATCGCCCAGCTCGCGTGAAAACACCTGTGCGTTGACAGCCGCGCTGGACAGCAATGTGCCGGTGAGCAGTAACGCTCGTGTGAGCATAGGTCACTCCCTTGACAACTGGATGCAGTGATTGGCTCGAAGGCTTGGTTTAGAGAGGTTCAAGCATACGGATGTATGCCGGCAGATGGGGGCCGTTCGTCGATTTCTTGAGGGGAGGTGGGTCAGGAGTCCCAGCGCTTTGGAAGGCAAAGCGCATCAGGACCACTATAAAGCGGGGGGTATTACTTTTTACCCAGCGAAATCTGTTTGGATGCGCCGAAAGTTTGGCCGCTGACGCCTTTGTCAATTTGCTGGATCTCGCCACCGGACTTCAAGAATGCGGCAATTTGCGCATTGATTGAATCACTGGTTTCAACGGCGGGAGCTGGCTTTACTTTGCTGGCGGATGCTTTTACACGCATGGCGGCTATTCACCTGTAGAAAATAACTTGGCCAGCGATAGTAACTGAAATACTTGACAATTGCTTGTTAAATATCCTCCTGAAATATTATAAGCACCTTGGCATTGCACATAATCAACACTGTATGCGCCGGCTAACCCGCTGTTTTAATTCATATCATCGGGTTGTTTTTGGGCTATTCGGCAAGGCCTTGAGGGCGCGCCGGGCTGACGAGTGGTCCCTGGGTCGAGGCAAAAATCCTTGATAAATCAGGCCTTTTGTAAAAAATGTGAAAGCCTTGCTGCGCGGCTCCAATTTGCCGGGCCAAACTCGGGTAGAATGCTGCCCACGTAATGAGGGTATTGGACATGGCTTTAATCGGTCGCTACAACAGTTTGCAAGTGGTTAAACACACTAACTTCGGTTTGTATCTGGATGGTGGAGCTGACGGGGAAAGGCGGTCTCAAGGAGCAAGTGCAACAGTCAGTTAATTTTCTGAGCTTGCTAAGCGAAACAATCCCGCTTCCAAAACA